>NZ_PEAZ01000055.1:0-38319 GCF_002734245.1 Sphingobacterium sp. 1.A.4 | reverse complement strand
TTGCACAGGGACTCCTACAGAGCAAGAAAATAGCGATCGGGGAATTCGGACGACGGCTTCGGGCCAGAAAAGGGCCTATGATCGCCATTAAGGCCATGGCCAACAAATTGGCAGCACAGTATTGGCGACTGATGGTAAAGGGGACTACCTATGTGGAACAAGGGGTGCAGACCTATGAAACACAATTGAAAAAGCAGAAGGAAAAGTACCTGAACAGGTTGGCACTGGAGTTCGATATGAAATTAGAGAAGATACATTGATCTGATTAACAATAGGTTATACAACATGTCATTGGTAGCATCGTCGAAGGATCTGTACGCTGATAAACGAACAGATGGTTCGACTACGCTCACCATGACAAATTGAAAGATTGCTTCGTTCCTCGCAATGACGTGGGTGTCGCAATGACGTGGGAAGTTCAAGACATAGGAAGAGCCCCTATGAACCGATATTGTCAGTAGGCTGCAAGTAGTATGTAAGTGCCTAAAGTCACTTACAACTCACTTACAGGTCACTTACATGGCGCTTGCACCTCGAAGCAGGTAATGATAAAATATGTATTGTCCTATTATAACAATAAAGCTTTTAAAATAGAAAAGGCTGTATCGGTTAATCGATACAGCCTCTGCTAGTATTTTTTATTCTTAATCTTAGTTCAGAACGCCTTTACCTTTATCCAATTCTGCGTCGTGTTGTGTCGCGATCATAGTATTGGTAGGTTGGTTCAATTTCGGCGCTTTGATGATTTTTGTACTGGCCAAGTATTCTTTGTTCTGCGAATAGATGAACAATAAGCTGCCGTCTTTGATGGTGTTGATGATCGGTTTGTTCAATTCTCTTGGCAGGGCAGGGCAGCCATAGCTTCTTCCTAACCTTCCAGTGGATTTGATGACGTCTGTGCTGCAGTAATCTGCACCGTGGATAACGATCGCACGTGGTCTAGCCTGATCATTGATTCCTCTTTCCAAACCGTTCAAGCGTAATGAAAATCCGTTTCCGCCGTTGTAGGTTTCCTGTGTTTCATAGAATCCTAAGGAGCTTTGGAAAGATCCATGTTTATTAGAGAAAGAAGTAGCGTATTTTTCGCCACTGTTTCTTCCGTGGGATACGATGTTATGGAATAATAATTTTTTCGCTTTCAGATCGATCACATACATCCGCTTTTCGGTAGATGGTAAGGTGAAGTCGATCACGGTAATGATGTCTTTGTTCTTTGCACGGAGTTGGTTGTATCCTTGCATGGCCTGCTCGAAAGCTTCCCATTTTAAAATCGATGAAAGTTTCATTTCATCATAAAGTCCTCTGATAGGGTCTTTGCTAACCTCAGTAGTTTTAACAATTTCTGATGTCGATTCCTGAATAATGTTGGAATGGTTTTGGTTTACGTTGAATCCTGAAGTTGCGATTGCCCACAGGGATAATAGCAATAATTTGTTCATAAGCACTTTTCCTAATCTTCGGATACAAAATTAGGAAAAAATTGACAATCAAAATGTTAAATAGTATTAATCAATCACAACCACCAAGGATTGGAAGGGCTTAAAATTGTCGTACACATACTTGGCATGAGAGGACGCATTCCGCACACACATATGCGATCGTGGCGTGGTTCCCAAGGACCAACTGTATTCGATGATCTTTCCTTTCGGATTATTGACCGGAACACCGTGAATATAGCCTCCATTGGTGAATCGGGACGCATATGGGGCATATCCCTCGATCGATTTCGTGCCGTCTTTGAAGTAGAACATCTTGGCTTTTTGCTCCTGAACGAAGAAGATTCCTAGCGGAGTTTCCATCGCATGAGGAGGCTTATGACGGCCCGAAGTTGCCGGGTTCATCGACCTGATTTTCCACTCATTTTCACCCGTTCTTTCCAGCACACAAATATTTTGGTTTGTAACATCTACCACCGCAACATGGGCAATTTTCACCGAATCTCCCTTCGATTTGACGTATCTTTTCGGTACATACCAAGTGCCTTCAAAGGATAAACCGGTCACTTTTACCATGTCCAAGGTATCACTGCTTTCAATGGCTACCAAGGAACCATCGCGCCCATATCTACTCGGTTTCTTACTGTTTTCTGATTGATATAAAGGAGCCGACTGGTACTTTTCATTCCCCAAGGTGTCGGAAACCCGTTTATAGGCGTTCCTTACAAAATTCTCTACAACCGCAGCTTCGCCATTCCTGTTTTTATAATTGTCCAGGACACCATAGATATGAGGCATCCTCATGAAATTCTCTATATGGGCTAATTTTTCTTTTATCTTATCAAACTGAAATATCCGGGTAGTATCCTCATAAGGATAAACATCTTCCAAAGTATATTTTTCAAATTGGATGTCCTTGTCCAGTTTGATGTCCGCAGCTGTACGAGGCTTTTCTCTTTCAGCCTTTTCAGCTGCTTCTTTAGCTTCCTTTACTTTTTCTAGGGAATCTTTTCTCCGAAGTTCCGCAGCACTGCTGTTTTTAGATGAATTTTTACAGGCAGCTGTTGCTATAATAACAAAAAGAAAGATAAAGAAAATCGTATTTCTCATTCGAATAGTTTGGTAATGTTTAGTGTTTTTGTCAATTTTAGTAAAAATATCAAAACTTTTGATACTAAAACTGTTTCTTAAGCTTTAGAGCCTAAAAATCATTCCAAGTTTGCGGATTTCGAAAAATTTAGCTTTTTTTTGTAGTTATGGAGCCAAATGGATTTATAAAGATTGCTGTTGCCATCATCATCAATAAAAAGAATGAGCTGCTAACGGTGCGTAAATTCGGATCGACCTATTATCAACTTCCTGGTGGAAAGATCGAGAGCAATGAACGACCAGTGGATACCCTGATCCGCGAATTGGAAGAGGAGATAGGTCTAAGCCTTAGAGAGGAGCAGTGTTCCTTTTTGACCGTGCATGAAGCCCAAGCGGTGAATGAAAAAGGAAAGACGGTAAGGGGGTTTGTATTCCGATGCCAATTAGCTGATTCGGATAAAGTGTGGCTTGCGCAAGCAGAAATTGAAGAGGTCAGGTGGGTGAAACCGGAGGAGAGCTCAACAGTTAACCTCGCCAATCTCCTCAAGCAGATCGCCCTACCTATCTGGATTTCTTAATACAGTCCGGAAACCTAAAAGGAGAATTAAATAATGTTAATTAACAAAAGTTAACATATTGATATACAAATTGTTAATCTAAGTTAAAAATATTAATATCTACGAGTGGTAACCTATTTTTGATGTATTCTATTACATGTTTAACGCATTAAAAAATCATCAAAATGAAAAAATTTGCACTAATTTTTGTTTTTGGCGCTGTTTGTTTAACAAGCCATCTTAAAGCTCAAACCTTAGATCTTCCCGAAAAGCATCGACTAGGACTTGGACCAATTGCAGGTTATGACTTCAAATTAAAGGGGCCATCCTATGGAGCGGGGTTGATGTATGAGTATAAACCTTTCCGATCAGTAGGTTTTACTGCAGGCCTAAGTTATGAACAGACCAGAAAAGAACTGACCGGTTCGGATTTTTCCAGTGATGATGAAGGCCTGCTCAAACACCATCTGTACTCGGCCAGTTTAGGCGCAAGGTATTATGTGGGTTCCTTTTATTTAGGAGGTGCATTGGGCTACGCTTACGAGTATGGTGAATCCCAAATGGATAATGGCACAATCATTAAAGGAGGAAGTATCAATAGCCTGTATAGCTCCTTGGGAGTCGGCTATCAAGCGCCCTTGAGAAATGGCGACTTATTAGAAATGGAACTGGGTTCATTTGGAACCAAAAACTCCATGAAATTAGGGGGAACCGTAAAATATAAGTTCCTGAAATAGTCTATATAAAAAGGGTTGGTCCTATTGGAACCAACCCTTTTCTATTCACATTTATCTCTATTTGCTATTAAAAGTGGAAAGTAACACCTACAGATGGAGCGAATGAATCAGCATTTAAGCCGTATTTATTCACTGTTGTAGAGGTATTTGTAGCATCCACTTCACTTTTTTCAGAGTTGAAGTAAAGACCTTTTACTTTAAAATCGATACCGATGTTGCTAGTTGGGAAATAAGCGATACCTGGAGCCAATTCTACACCATAGCTTGATGTATTTCCAATTTTAGTACCATCGATTTCATGATTACCCCATGCCATAGGAACTGATAATTGTCCGAAGAATTTAACAGGACCTTGGTTAGCAGAGTACATTCTACCAAAAGGTGCTAAGGTGAAAGCATTGTTTGTGTTTTTTACACCAGCATCAGTTTCTGTTTCTGACCAGCTGTAACCAATACCAGTACCTACTGCAATATTATCTGCTACGAAATAACCCACTTGTGGAGCAATTCCAAACTTGTTATCTTTTGCATCGTTATCTTTAATGCTTGTTCCTTCGTAGTTAACTGTACCACCTAATAAGAATTTTCCTTTTTCAGTTTGTGCATTTGCTGCTAATGATAATGCTGAAACAGCTGTTAAAGTAAGTAATAATTTTTTCATGATTATTTATTTTAATATTTGACTTAATTGTCATGTACGGTCAATTATTCAATACCTGTGCCAAAGTGATAGGATGTATGTTTCTGCCATTGTCATTAAATTTTGATGATTTTGTAAGCGATTGATTGATAGCGCAAAAAGAAAAAGGCTCTCCAAGGAGAGCCAGATTTCGTGACAATAGGACTACAATAGCTTTAAAGCATGATTTTATGCCAAAACTGACAAACACCTTAAAAAGGTCAGTTTGTCAGTGCACATTTGTCTGCTTTTTTTTTATATAGGTTCATTTTACTTTTCCAAGTTCAGCGCATTCAATCGTAAAGAATTTAAAATTACAGAAACCGAACTCAAACTCATGGCGGCTGCTGCGATCATTGGCGACATCAGCAAACCTGTTGCGGCGTATAATACACCCGCTGCAATAGGAATTCCAATTACATTATATAAGAAAGCAAATAAAAGGTTCTGTTTGATGTTGCTCAACATAGCCTTACTCAATCGATAGGCTTTATGCACGCCTGTAAGATCGCCTTTCACCAAGGTGATTTCAGAACTTTGGATAGCAACATCCGTTCCTGTTCCCATGGCAATGCCGATATCGGCTTGGGTCAAGGCAGGGGCATCGTTGATTCCATCGCCCACCATAATGACCTTCTTACCTTCCGCCTGCAGTTTCTTTATGCCTTTCAATTTATCTTCAGGTAATAAGCCTGCTTGTACATGCTTAATACCGGCTTCTTTAGCCACGATTTCTGCGGTATTTTTATTATCCCCGGTGAACATATAAACTTCAATGCCCTCTTCCTGAAACTTCTTCAAGGTTTCGACACTGCTCTCCTTTAGTGCATCGAAGGCAGCAACAATACCGGCAAACTGCTTGTCTATAGCCAATACCGATACCGAATTTCCTTTTTTCTGTAGTTCTTCGATCTGCGCTTCTTGCGCTGCGCTAAGCGATACATGCTGTTCCTTCATCAACCGAGGTGTACCCAACAGGGCCGAAAGGTGGTGGATTTTTCCAGAAACTCCTTTTCCGGCAATGTTTTCAAATTGGACCACATCCAATACCTGTAATCCTTTTTCATTGGCTTTATCAAGCATGGCCTGTGCAAGGGGATGGGTACTGTTTTTATTTACGGATGCTGCAATCTGAAGGATATCGTCTTCCTTGAACTTTGGATTTCCAGATATCACTTCCGAAACAGAAGGTTTTCCTTTGGTGATCGTACCGGTCTTATCGACGATCAGCACATCTGCTTTTTCCAGTTTTTCCAATGCTTCGGAATTCTTGATCAGAATTCCTGATTTCGCACCTTTTCCGATCCCCACCATGACAGACATTGGAGTTGCCAAACCCAGTGCACATGGACAGGCTACGATCAGAACAGCCAGCATATTGGAGAATGCCATGGCTGTACTGTTCGGAATGTCCATAAAATTCCAGACCAAGAAGGTAAGGATCGCAATAACGATCACCGTTGGTACAAATATTTTAGAGATCCTATCCGTTAACTTTTGGATGGGTGGTTGACTTCTACTGGCGTCATTCACCAATTGGATGATCTGGGATAACAAGGTTTCGCTACCCACCCGATTGGCTTTCATCAATATTTCATGGTTACCATTAATGGTACCTGCTATTACTTGGTCTTCGGCATTCTTTTCTACCGGGATAGGCTCACCGGTGATCATGGATTCATCGATGGAAGTAGAACCTTCAGTTACCAAGCCATCTACCGGTATCTTATCACCCGCACGTACGCGAAGCACATCACCCACTTTCACATCATGAATGGAAACCTTTCTTTCTTTTCCATTTTCTACCAGAATAGCTTCTGCGGGGCTCAATTTGATCAATTCCTTGATGGCTGAATTTGTCCGGGAATGGGCTTTAGCTTCCATGACCTGGCCGAGAAGGACTAAAGTCAGGATAACGGCTACCGATTCAAAATAGAGATGCACCTCGCCATGATGGCCTTTCAGTTCTGCTGGGAAAATCTGCGGAAAGAAAAATGCCAATAGACTGAAGATAAAGGCAGCGGCAGCACCCAGTCCGATTAAGCTGAACATATTCAGGTTCCAGGTTTTAAAGGAAGTCCATGCACGTTCAAAAAACATCCAACAGGTATAGAATACGACTGGAAGCGTCAGGATCAATTGGATCCAGGCATTGATATGATAGGGGATGATCTTGCTGATGGGTTGTCCAGGAAGCATGTCGCCCATGGAAAGGATGAAAATCGGAACGGTACAAGCTACACTGATCCAGAATTTCGTTAATAGACTTTTATAATGTTCGTCGTCGGCCTCCGATACTTGGTTTGCCACCAGGTCCATCCCACAGATGGGGCAATTGCCCGGATGGTCCTGCACTATCTCTGGGTGCATGGGACAAGTATATTCCACCTTAAGGGTTATTTCTGGAATCTTTTCCAGGTTCATCCCGCAGACCGGACAGGAGCCAAATTTATCATAGACCTTGTCGCCTTCGCACATCATCGGACAATAATATTTCCCCGCATTACTTGCAGTCGTTTTCGGTTTTTCGCTGGTTGCTTGATGGGATGGGGCATTAAAGTCCACCTTTTCGATAGGGCGTAAATGCATATTACAAACAGGACAACGCCCTGGTTCCGTATAGATCTTATCTTTTCCTTCACAGAACATCGGACAGATATATTGCCCACTTTCGGACAATTCCGGCTCTTTGTGCTGATGCGCTCCATGATGCTGATGGGCATGTGCATCCGAATGTATCTGGTAGGCGCCGCCTAGTTCATCTAATTTTTCCTGGAGCGCGTTTTCATCCAGCTCCTCCTCCGAATGGATTTTTGCTTCCCCTTTCGAAAGATTTACTTCGGCATGTACTCCCTCCAATTCATTGAGTTTTTTCTCCACGTTTGTCCTGCAACCATTACAGGTCATGCCTGACACTTTATATGTTTTTTCCTTGTTCATGGTTTATCCCTGTTAATATAGTAACAAAGGTCGCTAGAAAGGGGTTTGAAATTGTTACACAATTTCCAGTTAAAGTTATATTATTATTGGATTAGGCTCATTATTTTAGTATTTCAGAAAAAACCTAAACATTATGACGCTTTCCAGAAGAGATTTTATCCAAAAGTCCGTTTTGTTGATACCTGCTTTACAGTTATCTTCCCTTTATGCCAAGAATTTGGGTTACGCAGGGAAAATAAGAGTTGCTGCAATCGGCATCAAAGGGATGGGTTGGTCTAATCTGAATTCCTTGTTGAAACATCCGGATGTCGTTTGTAAAGCCATTTGTGATATCGATGATCAGGTCATCAGTGACCGATTGGCCCAGTTGAAAAAGCTTGGTCAGAACCCCAAAGTCTATAAAAAACACGAGGACCTGTTGAAGGATAAGGAGGTGGATGCGGTGATGATAGGTACACCAGATCATTGGCATTGCTTACAGATGATTGACGCGGTGAAGGCGGGTAAAGATGTATATGTCGAAAAGCCTATTGGGAATTCCATTGTGGAATGCAATACCATGCTGGCTGCCAGGGATAAATACCAGCGGATTGTGCAGGTAGGCCAGTGGCAGCGATCGCAGCAGCATTTCCGGGACGCCATAGACTTTGTGCATTCCGGTAAATTGGGAAAGATCAGGTTGGTGAAGGCTTGGGCTTATCTTGGCTGGAAGCAGCGTGTTCCTGCGATGGCAGACAGCGAGGTGCCTAAAGGGGTTGATTACCAACGCTGGATCGGTCCTGCAAAATCAAGACCCTTTAATGCCAATAGGTTCCATTATAATTTTAGGTGGTATTGGGATTATGCCGGCGGCCTGATGACCGACTGGGGGGTGCATCTATTGGATTATGCCCTGATGGGAATGAAAGTCTCCGATCCAAAATCCATCATGGCGGCGGGAGGTAAATTTGCCTATCCCGATGATGCAGGAGAAACTCCTGATACCTTGACTACTGTTTATGAGTTCGACGGATTTAACCTCCTGTGGGAACATGCTGCAAGTATTTCCGGAGGACCATATAACAGGGAACATGGTATTGCCTTTATCGGTAATAATGGTACGTTAGTGGTCGATCGGAATGGCTGGGAGGTGATTCCGGAAGGAAAGAAAATGGAGCCTGTACCTTTGCAGAAGAAAGTGGATAATGGATTGGATCTGCATACCTATAATTTCATTGAAGCGGTGAAGGCCAAGAATCCAAGCTTATTAAATGCACCCTTGGAAATCGGGAGCCATATTGCCAAATTATCCCAAATGGGAAATATTGCCTACCGAACCGGTAAGAAAATCTATTGGAACAAAGAGCGACAGCAATTTAAAGAAGCGGAAGCGAATAGACTGCTTGCAGCTCCATACCATAATGGCTATAAGCTCCCAAAGATCTAAAAGATAGCCGAAGCCATTAGATCATGGGGAAGAGGGAAGACTTTTGCGCGATGGTATAGTTATCCTTTAAGGATTGAAAGAATCGTTTATTAAGTGGGTTTTCCTCCAATAGAAAGGGAATATACAAGGGGTTGTTCTGGACGATTAGTTCATAATAACCAAACAACACCTTATTATTTTTTTGGATAGCTTTCACGGATCGTATGCCTTGGATATCCCTTAGAAGGTTGAAGCGGACCTGATTGCCGCTTGCCCATTCCACTAATACATCACTATTTTGCGGATTGAACCAGATCTCCTGTTCTTTGGCATACTTGAGGTGGTTGTTCAGGATCAGGATCTGCCCGATCAGGTATAGGCTGATCGGAAGCATCAACAATAGGATCTTGACCTTCATCGCCAAAAACAACGTGATGGCCAAAAGGATTACGCCAATACCTACACTGTATAAACAGCTTTTTATTACTTTATTGATCAGTTGCTCATTGCTGTCTACTAATACATAACCTTGTTTGGCCTGTCTTTTTATGGCCATGGATTTCCCGGCCTTTATGATTTTATTGGAGATAAAATATAAAAGGATTCCCAACAGGGCGATGATCAATAAGAACTTTTGCATGGATTAATACTGTTCAGACTCGTTCGGGTAATCGCCAGCCTTCACATCAGCCACATAAGCTTTCGCCGCATTCCCTATCTGCTCTGCCAGGTTCAAATATTGTCTTAAGAACTTAGGTTTGAATTCCTGGGTAATGCCCAACATGTCGTTTACGACCAATACCTGTCCGTCACAACCGTTACCTGCGCCAATACCAATCGTTGGGATATCGAGCATTTTGGAAACCTCTGTAGCTAATTCGGCAGGGATTTTTTCCAAGACGATGGCAAAACAACCGGCTTCCTGAAGCGCAAGGGCATCCGATTTCAGTCGTGCAGCTTCTGCTTCTTCTTTTGCCCGAACACCAAAATCTCCGAATTTATAGATGGATTGCGGTGTTAAGCCCAAGTGTCCACATACCGGAATCCCCGATTGAACGATCTTTTTGATGTTATCGATGATTTCCTCGCCACCTTCCATCTTCAGGGCATGGACTCCAGATTCCTTCATCATACGGACCGCTGCTTTATAGGCATCATCCGTAGCACCCTGGTATTCGCCGAAAGGCATATCTGCGATGACCATTGCGCGGGAAGCCCCTCTAGCAACGGCAGCAGCATGATAGATCATATTATCCAAAGTAATGGGTAGGGTTGTTTCAAATCCTGCAAAAACATTGGCTGCCGAATCGCCAACCAATAATACTTCCACACCGGCCTGATCCAAGATCTTGGCCGTAGAATAATCGTAGGAGGTCAACATACTGATTTTCTCTCCCCGGTGTTTCATATCGCGCAAGGCGGATGTGGTAACTCTCTTGATTACTTTATTAACTGACATATGCTCTATCGTTTCCTGCAAAATTAGCTTTTTTTATAGGAATAGAAAATTACCGTTTAATTCTTATTTTTGCGGGATGATTCCACAAGAACAAAATCACTTTAAATATCCAAAATTTCAGGACCTGATCATTCACGAAGATGATAATCTGATCGTCATCAACAAACCTCCTTTTATTCCATCCTTGGATGCTCGCGAAGGTGGAGAGGTGAATATTTTACGTTTGGCGAAGAAATACCATCCCGATGCGCAGGTTTGCCATCGCTTGGATAAGGATACCTCCGGTATCTTATTGATCGCCAAGAATCCAGAAACGTACCGATTGATGTCCATTGAATTTGAAAAAAGAAGAGTGGATAAAATTTACCATGCCATTATCGATGGTACCCATGTTTTTGAAAACCTATTGGTGGATCTTCCGATCCTCAATCAGGGAAACAAGAATGTTACCATTGATCGGTATAATGGAAAACCTTCAGAAACAATCTTTAACAGCTTGAAGTTTTTCAAGCATTATACCTTGGTTGAATGTAAGCCGATTACTGGTCGCATGCACCAGATCCGGATACATTTGGCGACACAACATGCTGCTATCGTTGGGGATAGCATGTATAGGGGGAAACCGGTATATCTTTCGCAGATCAAGAAAAGGGGATATACCCTATCCAAAGACCAGCAGGAACAACCGATCATGAAGCGGTTTGCCCTTCATTCCAAGTCAGTGAAATTCGTACTTGACGGTAAAGAATACAGTTTTGAGGCGGAATACCCTAAAGATTTTGCTACCTTACTGAAGCAATTGGAGAAATTTGATGCTTAATCATGGAAAAAAAGAAGGTTTCTAAGAAAGATATTACCTATTATGTGGTTTTTGCCATTTTAATAGGCTTAATGATATGGCCTACAAGTCGTACCTATATGCAACAGGGTCTGATGAAGATCGGCTTGTTCAAACCTAATATTGAAAAGGGGCAGGTGAATACCGAGGGCTCTGCAAGTCCGATGGTATTGACAGAGACCATGAGTATTTCGGATCAACAAGGAAATCGCCTGAGTACGCATGACCTGCGCGGAAAAGTAGTGTTCATCAACCTATGGGCTACCTGGTGTGGTCCCTGTCGAGCAGAAATGCCTTCCATCCAAAAATTGTATGATAAGTACAAGGATAACGATAAGATCGCTTTCCTTTTGGTGGAGATCGAACATGATCAAGAAGGTGCCATTAAGTTTTTAGAGAAAGAGAACCTGAACCTTCCGATCTATTTTCCGGAAAGCCAGATCCCTGATACCTGGATGAGCGGAGCGATCCCAAGTACGGTCGTGCTGAATAAAAATGGAACCCGGGTTTTTGAGCATAAGGGTATGGCCGATTACTCGACCAAAGAATTTGAAGATTATATTATTTCGCTTATCAACGAATAAAAATGACCAAGCAAGAGCTAATTGAACAAATAAAACGTAAGAAGAGTTTTTTATGTGTAGGATTGGATACTGATCTCAGCAAGATCCCTCCACATCTATTGGAAGAGGAAGATCCGATCTTCGCCTTTAATAAAGCGATCATCGAGGCAACGGCTGATCTATGTGTGGCCTACAAACCCAACATCGCTTTTTATGAAAGTTATGGGGTGAAAGGTTGGGAAGCTTTAAGGAAGACCAGCGAGGTACTCCCAAAGGATTGTTTCAGCATTGCTGATGCGAAGCGTGGGGATATCGGTAATACCTCAAAGATGTATGCGCAGGCATTTTTTAATCCGGAGGTTTCGGGTTTGGATTTCGATTCCATTACGATTGCACCGTATATGGGCGAAGATTCTGTTACGCCATTTTTGGATTTTAAAGGGAAATGGGCGATCGTTCTGGCTCTAACTTCCAATCAGGGGAGTCTTGATTTTCAGAATTTCAACAATGCGGATGGAAAGCAGTTGTTTGAGGAGGTGATCGATAAGGTGAATACATGGGGTACATCAGAAAATATCATGTATGTGGTGGGAGCTACCCGTGGGGAAGCTTTTCTTAAGATAAGGGAACATGCTCCAGATCATTTCTTATTGGTTCCTGGAGTGGGTGCACAGGGTGGTTCATTGGCTGATGTTTGCCAATATGGTATGAACAAGGATTGCGGTTTATTGGTGAACAGTACGCGCGGGATCATCTATGCTTCTCAAGGGAAGGATTTTGCGGAAAGAGCGCGTGAGGAGGCTATCATCCTGCAAAAAGAGATGCAGCAACAGCTTGAATCGCACGGTATTATTTAAGCTTTCGCCAATAAAATCTTACTTTTTGTTAAAATTGTAAGATTTGGCATAATAATTTGTAGAGAAGGGAGACTATTTTCAACTATGAATATTAAAAGATCTCCAATAAAGGCATTGGCGTTGTTATGCGGGGTAGGGTTTCTGAGCAGTTGTAGTTCAGTTTATCTACCGAACGTTCCAGCAACGCCGATGTTCAATAATAAGGGTGAGGGTTATTTAGCAGCTCATGTTAACCTCAAGGGAAATCTCAGTGGAAATGCTGGGGTAGCCATCACAGATAACCTAGCGATCATTGCCAATGGTTCCTACATCGATTATAAATCCAGTAATCATGATTTTAATCAATACCTCTATGAAGGGGGATTGGGGTATTATACCTTGGTCGGAAAATCCAAACGCAGTGTGTTGGAATTTTATGGTGGTTATGGTCTGGGATCTACGTTGGATGTGGATAAAAGAGCCAGTACTACAGGGGCTGATCCGGTGGAATCAAGGGACTTGGAT
The DNA here is from genome assembly GCF_002734245.1 of Sphingobacterium sp. 1.A.4. Taxonomy (NCBI): domain Bacteria; kingdom Pseudomonadati; phylum Bacteroidota; class Sphingobacteriia; order Sphingobacteriales; family Sphingobacteriaceae; genus Sphingobacterium; species Sphingobacterium sp. 1.A.4. The sequence goes on along the minus strand of NZ_PEAZ01000055.1, from coordinate 25,255 downwards.
TTCAATAAAATCTTTGTTCAGGCGAATTTTTCATCGACCAGAAAAAACAAGATTAATCTTTTTGGTAAGAAGCGGAGTCTGAATTATGGGACGGCCATTCGTTTGAGCAGAATTAAAATGGATAGTTTTAAGCTGAATGGTGTTGATCATGCTTTGGAGGAGAATGTTTTTGTGGAACCGGTGTTCTTTACACGGATGGAATTGAGTAAGGGGCTGCAATTGCAATATACCAATGGCTGGAATATTGGATTGATGAGCAATGAGTTTTTAAAACCGGGAAATGCGGTTTTTACCTTGGGGCTGATCTATAATTTTGGCAGGAAATAGTATTTAGGAATTATATTAACTAGTTTGGATATGAAAAAAATAGCAGGTTTAATTGTTTTATGTTCGGTATTGTTGCTTTCGGGCTGTCAGGTGAATAAGAAGGCGCAGATAAAAGCATTGGCTGATTGTGAATATGATGTGGCTTCGGTGGAGCAGGTAAAGTTCAATGGAAAGAACCTTTCGTCGTATAAGGGGGCTGATGGGAATTATAATATCTCTTCTTTGGCTGGATTGGCTGTGGCATTGTTCAGTAAGGAACTGCCTTTGGAAGGAAAGGTGAATTTGAAGATTACCAATCCGGAGGTGAAAAAAGCGGCTTTTAATTCTTTTAAGTATATTATTGAGGTGCAAGGATCTCCTTTGTTTGAGGGAAAGGTGGATCAGAATGTGAATTTAGGGCAGGGGGAGAGTGCGATTGTGCCGATGACCTTTAAGGCTAATATTTTTAATAAGGCGAAAGAGAATGGTTTTGAGAATTTCTTTGATGAATTGTTTAATAAGAAGTCGGAAGGGTTTATTGCGCTGAAGATTAAGCCTTCGATTAATATTGCCGGGCAGAATATTTATTATCCTTCTTATATTACGGTGGATAAGAATTTCGGAAAGAAATTATTTGATTTATTCGGGAAGTAGAACGTCATTGCGAGGAACGAAGCAATCTTCCTTCATGTCATCCTGAGCGCAGTCGAAGGATCTGTTCGGGTACCAAATGTAGATGCTTCGACTTCGCTCAGCATGACAAGTGGAAAGAAAGATTGCTTCGTCGTACCTCCTCGCAATGACGGACCGACCTCCTCGCAATGACGCGGACCCCTCACTCAATCCTACTTATAATCCCTATTAAACGTATACCCCACAGTCCATTCTATAAAGTCTGCTTTTCCCATATGCGCCTTAATAGAAACCCCCGCATTTAAATTCTTATACACATAATACCTCGCGCCAGCCCTCAAGAAAAACTTCTTGATCTCCCCATTAAATCGTTGGTTGTGAATATAATATCCAACATTTCCATTCAACACCAATCGTTCATTCAAAACATGCGCCACATAAAACGAAGGCCCGCCCGACAACTTGGAAGCTAATTCCCCCGACTTATCCCCAGCAATCTCTTCATCATTTCCAGACGAAGAATAAAAGAGATCCACACCGGCACCCAATCGCCACTTATAGGAAACAAACCTACTCGCATACCCACTCAAGGTCGTTTTGAAAAAACGATGATCCAAATCATCCCGCAGTTGCTTAAAACCAACCCCATAATTCAAATGATAATAGATTTTCTTGCTGAAAGGCTCAAGAACAGAATCCCTATGGATCTTCACATCCGGATTAAATTGATAATTAACCGATACCGTAGCAGGTATCAAATTCACGCCTTTATTGGGCAGTGCAAGTGCCCCATTTGAAAAGTGATGAAATGCCAATCCAGCTCCCACTTTTAAATGGTCTGTCAAGCGGTATTGCGCCCGTATCCCCAAATCAATAAACACATTGTTCTTCGATCCAATAACCAGATTCAGAGGATTTTCCTGTGCGTTATAAGGTTTAAAATTTCCGGAAAGCCCCAACCCCAAACGATAGTCATAGCTCCATTTGCTGTTTTCCTTCGGATAGATAGGTGTTTGTACAAAACCATAAATCGCATAGGGACTTCCGATAATAGGAGAGTTGAAAGTGCTGGAATAAATTCCTATACCGTAGATCGGATAATTATATACCTGATAATATTGATCTCTTTTTGCCCTTGATTTAAAACCTACTTTAAGGTTCAAACCATTATAATATGCCCCCTCATAGGTGGTGTTTTTTAATCCTTTTTGCTGCAATATCCCACCGTTCTCCATCTCAAATTCCAATACCAACGGGCTTTTTACAATTTTTTCTTTGATTTCCTCTACTTGAGCAAAAAGAAAAGAGGGGATTAGGAATGATGATAGGAATAAGAAAAATAGCCTCACGTAGTAAAACAATAACAGTTAATGATAAAGAGCCCAAAAATAGTAATAACTTTGGCTGTGTCCAATTTTATACTCATCATATTTTGTTTGGCTGCTGGCGTGCTCAGTAGGCGGATGAATTGGGTGGCCAAGGATGGATTTAAGGCGTTGAATGCCTGGGTGCTCTATTTTGGTCTACCAGCCTTGTCATTTCGATTTTTACCTCATCTGAAATGGGATAATAACTTGTTGTTTACTATGTTATGTCCATTAATTGTGTTGTTAGGCAGTGTTGGATTTTTCTATTTGCTGAGCAGGCAACTTCAATTGTCAAAGCGGTCTAGCCATACCCTGATGTTGGTGGGAGGGCTTAGTAACACCTCCTTTGTTGGCTTTCCATTAATCACGGCCTATTTTGGGGTAGAGGGTTTACCCATCGGCATCGTCAGTGACCAGATGACCTTTTTTCTCTTGTCGACCATTGGAATCATACTGGCCACAAAAGGGGCGCTCAAGCCTAAGAAGAAAGTGGGGGCAGCATTTATTTTAAAACGTGTCTTAACCTTCCCACCGCTGATCGGCTGTTTGTTGGCTTTGACCATTCCCAAATTGATCGATATCAGTCCCTTGGATGACTTCTTTTCTGTTTTAGCATCTACAGTATCTCCCGTTGCCCTATTTTCCATCGGGCTTCAATTGAACTTTGCCATACAAAAAAGTGAGGTCCCCCAGATCTGTTATGCCCTAATCTATAAATTGCTCCTTGCACCAGCTATTGTCTTTGGGCTGGCCATGGCCTTGTCGGCAAAAGGGGAGATCATCAGCATCTCTATTTTTGAAATGGCGATGCCGAGTTTGGTAGCTACCAGTATCGTGATCAACCAATTCAAATTGAATGCTAAATTAGGCAACAGTGTGATCGGCTTGAGTATCCCAATTAGTTTGCTAAGCACCTATTTTTGGTATCAAATTTTGAATTCTTTCTTACTGTAACCGAATTGTTATCAATAATTATGCGATATTACTTATCTTTATTGCAATTTAATCAAGCTAGACTTAGTCATTTTTTATTTTAAGGATTATTCATTACAGTTTATGAAAAAAGTACTATTCTTTGCCTTATTGGCAGGAATGCAGATTTCTCAGGCTCAAACTAAACATGAGCGTTTCACACAAAAAATCAATGGAACTAGTCTGGAGTTCACGATGGAAGCCATCCCTGGCGGTGAATTTGAAATGGGGAGTGCAACATCAGCTAAAGCTGACGAAATGCCTGTTCACAAAGTAAAAATTGACCCATTCTGGATGGGTACCTATGAAGTTACCTGGAATATTTTCGAACCATTTTTATATAAAGATTACGAAGTTACCAAATCGGATGGTGGAAAAGTACCTGCCAACGTAGATGCAGTGACCAGACCGACCAAACCGTATTTGGATATGACCTTTGGCTATGGCAAGGATGGACAACCAGCCTTGGCGATGACTCATTATAATGCTATTCAATTCTGTAAATGGCTTTACGTTAGGACAGGGGTATTCTATCGTCTTCCAACAGAAGCGGAATGGGAGTATGCTGCGAGAGCAGGAAGTAAAACGGCCTATTTCTTTGGCGATGATGCCAGCAAGTTAGGTGAATTTGCCGTATACAAAGACAACAGTGGCGGCAAAACTGCGAAAGTAGGACAGAAGAAGGCAAATCCATGGGGACTATTCGATATCTATGGCAATGTAGGCGAATGGACCTATGATCAATATCAAGAAGATTATTATAAGCAATTTGAAGGGAAAGTTGCGGATAATCCGGTGAATGTGCCAACTACTTTATACGCACATTCCGTTCGCGGCGGTTCTTATGAAAGTGAAGCGGTTGATCTCCGGTCTGCTGCCCGTCACTTTTCAGATCCTTTCTGGAAGCAGTTGGATCCTCAGATCCCAAAATCGAATTGGTGGTTCCCAGAGGCGCCATTTGTAGGGATGCGTTTGGTAAGACCTGTTAAGCAGCCTAGCCATGAGGAGATTATGGCTTATTACGATAAGGCTCCAATCAAGGATTTTTAATCAACCTAATATATTTCATTAACTCAATTTAAACCTTAAATGGAAAGTTTAAAACGTAGAGATTTTATAAAATCATCTTCAGCACTGGCAGGCGCAACAGTTTTAACTGCAAGTTCTGTGGGACAAGTGTTCGCTGCGGGAAGCGATGTGATCAAAGTAGCATTAATTGGTTGTGGAGGTCGCGGGACAGGCGCAACATTTGATGCTTTCAATTCAGGCCAAAATATCCAGTTGGTAGCGATGGCAGATGCCTTCAAGGACAACTTGGATGCTACTCATAAAACCTTAGTAGAGAAATTTGGGGACAAGATCAATGTTCCGGATAGCCGCAAATATGTAGGCTTTGATGGCTATAAAGCCGCCATCAAAGATGCCGATGTGGTAATCTTGACGACTCCTCCGGGATTCCGTCCGGACCATTTTGCTGCAGCTGTAAAAGCAGGAAAACATGTTTTCATGGAAAAACCTGTTGCTACTGATATCCCAGGTATCCGTAAGGTGTTGGAAGCTGCCAAAGAAGCGAAAGCGAAGAAATTGAACCTAGTTGTTGGACTTCAACGCCGTTACCAAACAAACTATCGGGAAGCGATCAAACGCATTCAGGATGGCGCTATTGGCGATGTGGTGTCGGGGCAAGTATATTGGAATTCAGGTGGTGTATGGGTAAGACCACGCAAACCTGGACAAACAGAGATGGAATACCAGATGCGTAACTGGTATTATTTCAACTGGTTGTGTGGAGATCATATTGTAGAACAGCATGTTCACAATATCGATATTGCCAACTGGATCAAAGGAAAATATCCGGTTTCCATCCAGGGAACAGGAAGCAGGGCCCATCGTGATGGAAAGGATTATGGAGAGATCTATGATAATTTCTCGATTGAAATGACCTATGATGATGGCGCCGTGGTTTACAGTCAGTGTAGACACTTCGAGGGAATTTCCAACCGAGTGGATGAGACCTTCCAGGCAACAAAAGGGCGAGTTTACCTTTCTGCAGGAAACCAAGCTGTCCTTTGGGATGCGCAAGGAAAGGAAATCTATCGTCATGATCCTAAAGGCAATCCGAATGCCTACCAACAAGAGCATAAAGAGTTATTTGCTGCTATTGCCAACGGAGAATATAAATTTGATAATGCAGAGTATGGCGCATACAGTACTTTAACAGGTATTATTGGTCGTATTGCTTGTTATACCGGAAAGGTAATCAAATGGGATGAGGCAATGCAATCCAATATCGATATCATGCCGGCACAATATTCATTTGATGCGCAGCCGAAGATTGTTCCGAATGCGGATGGTCTTTATCCAGTAGCGGTACCTGGTATCAACGTGGAAAAATATATTTAATAGTGTTGAGGATTTTAGGTTCGATCCTATTGATGGTAATTGGTTGTTCGGCGTATGGCCAACAACCAATTTCTGATTTAGAGCGTTTTGAACTTTTTGGTAAGGCGCAGGGTACAACCTATACGATCAGCTATTATGCCGATGCAGCACGGGTGAAGGTGGAATCGATCGACAGTATTTTCCGGGTGATCGATGCTTCCATGTCCCTTTATCAGCAGGATTCCAAGATATCCAGCTTTAATCTTGCTTCCAGCAGCAAGATCGACATGGACAAGCACATGCTTCAGGTCATTAAAAAATCATTCAAAATCAATAAGGAATCCAAGGGGCGGTTTGACATAACGGTTAAGCCTTTGGTTGCTTTGTGGGGTTTTGGAACGAAGAAACAGGATGGTCTTCCGGACAGCACTTTGGTTCAACAAACGCTTCAGGTGGTTGGGCTGGACAAGCTGAAAAGGAGAGGGAATACATTGATTAAAAAGCTGCCAGGTGTTGAAATCGACCTGAATGGAATTGCCCAAGGATATACCGTTGATGTACTTTACGATTTCTTGAAGGGCAATAAGATCAGCAGTTTTATCATCGAGGTAGGCGGGGAGATTAGGACTTTCGGAAAGAAGCCAGACGGTTCATCCTACCGCGTATTGGTTGCTCGACCAGAACAGGCCAGCGCTGTTCCTGATTATGTGATCAATCTCCAGGATAAAGCCATCACCACTTCTGGGAGCTATGAAAAATACCGAACGGTAGACAAGTATCGTTTTTCCCACCATATGGATCCTAAAACAGGTTATCCACTGCAATCGAATATTATTTCCGTGACGGTGATTGCTGAAAATGCGATGGATGCCGATGCTTATGATAATGTTTTCATGGCCATGAAACCTTCCGATGCTATTGCATTTGCGAATAAAAAAAATAAAATGGATATTTATTTAATCTACGAAGAGGCCGGGCAAGTAAAAGAAGCCTTTTCTTCTGGATTTAAGAGCTATCTTATAACCGATTAATAAGAAAAAAATTATAAACTAAACCTTACATGAAACGATCAGACTTTTTGAAAAATGGATCACTATTAGTGGGCGGATCATTATTGTCAAGTAAATTAGCAGCGAACGAATCAACTACATCAACTCAAACCATGACGTCAGCCAATCAACCTTTTAAATTGGATTATGCTCCACATCAGGGCATGTTCAGCGCTACTGCAGGAAAAAATTTCTTAGATGAAATCAAGTATATGCACGAATTGGGCTTCCGTAGCATCGAGGATAATGGGATGCCGGGTCGTTCGGTGGAGGACCAGAAAAAAGCTGGTGATCTGTTGGCGAAATTAGGCATGCGTATGGGTGTTTTTGTGGTCCCTAAGGGCGGAAATGGTGCGAATACCTTAGCCGCGGGAAAACATGAACATATTGATGTTTTCTTGAAGGGATGTCGTGATTCGGTGGAGATTGCCAAACGCTGTAATGCCAAATGGGTGACCGTGGTACCAGGTGATTACGCTAGGAACCTACCTCTGGGAGTACAAACGGCCAATGTGATCGAAGGATTGAAGCGTGGAGCTGAAATATTTGAACCACATGGCATTACGATGGTCTTAGAACCTCTTAGCGATACCCCAGACCTTTTCCTGCGTTTTACGGATCAAACTTATGAAATCTGTAAAGCGGTGGACAGCCCATCCTGTAAAATCCTTTACGATGCTTATCATCAACAGAAGAACGAAGGGAATTTGATCAATCTGATGAACCTTTGTTGGAGTGAGATCGCGTACATACAGGTAGGGGACAACCCAGGCCGAAAAGAACCAACTACCGGCGAGATCAACTATAAAAATGTGTTCAAATGGTTGTATGAAAAAGGTTACAAAGGAATTGTGGGCATGGAACATGGCATGTCCAAAGGCGGGAAAGAAGGCGAAACTGCCCTTGTGAAAGCCTACAGAGAGGTAGACTCCTTCTAATGCTAAAGGGTTTTAGTATTGAAACAAATTCGTTATTAAATTTTGATATTGATTTTATATCGCTATCTTTAATTAGTTACTTTTTTAATAAACCTTAAATAATGACTTCATCTATAAAGTTTAAATTGTCCTTCATGATGTTCTTGGAGTTTTTCATCTGGGGATCATGGTTTGTAACGTTGGGTACTTTCTTGGGAAATACCCTTAAAGCATCTGGATTGGAAATATCCAATGTGTTCTCTACCCAATCTTGGGGAGCGATCATTGCACCATTCATCATCGGTATGATTGCCGATCGTTATTTTAATGCTGAGCGCATTTTGGGTATTCTACACCTGATAGGCGCTTTTTTAATGTGGCAATTATATAACAGCGACTCCATTGCCAACTTTTTCCCGTATGTATTGGGCTATATGATCCTCTATATGCCGACACTTTCCTTGGTCAATTCCATTTCCTTCCGACAGATGAAGAATCCTGAAAAGGAATTCTCCGTTATCCGGATGTTTGGAACCATCGGTTGGATCGTGGCTGGATTATCTATTTCCTACTTGTTTAAATGGGATTCAGAAGCTGGAATTCAAGAAGGTTTATTAAAAAATACGTTTCTGATGGCTGCTGTTGCCTCCTTAATCTTAGGTCTGTTCAGTTTTATCCTGCCTAAGACCCCACCTGCAAAAGTGGAGGCTGGTCAAGGCAAGGAGAGCATCAGTAAAATGCTGGGTTTTGATGCCATCAAATTATTGAAAGATAGAAACTTCTTTATATTTTTTGTTTGTTCTATTCTAATCTGTATTCCATTAGCATTCTATTATCAATATGCCAACCCATTCCTTACGGAAATCGGCTTGGAGAATGCTACAGGAAAGATGACCATCGGACAGATATCCGAGGCTTTATGTCTCTTGTTATTGCCGGTGTTCTTTACCCGATTTGGATTTAAGAATACCATCTTATTGGGTATGCTTTGTTGGGTATTGCGTTATCTGTTGTTCGCATTTGGTGATGCAGGTGAGCTTACCTTTATGTTGTTGTTAGGTATTGCCCTGCACGGTATCTGTTATGATTTCTTCTTTGTATCCGGACAGATCTATACCGATTCGAAAGCAGGAAAAGAATATAAGAGTGCGGCGCAAGGATTGATCACTTTGGCAACCTATGGGGTTGGTCAATTGATCGGATTCTGGGTTGCGGGTTATGTAAGTGATATGTATGTTGATCTGAAAGCCACTGATCTTCCACAATTCTGGAACCAATTATGGATCGTTCCAGCGGTAATTGCATTTGTGGTATTCGTTATCTTCTTGATCTTCTTCAAGAAAGAAACCGTGAAAAATCAATCTGAAACTATATAAAACTAAACAATAATGGTAGAGAATAATGTATATGATGCTATTGTTATTGGATCTGGAATCAGTGGCGGTTGGGCTGCCAAAGAATTAACTGAAAAGGGTCTGAAAACAATCATGTTAGAACGTGGAAGAAACGTTGAACATGTAAAGGATTATCATGCAAATAAGGACACTTGGGAATACCCACACCGTGGCGGAAGGACCAAGCAGATGGAAGAGGATTATCCTGTCCTTAAGCGTGATTATCCATTGAATGAAAAGAATCTTGATTTTTGGGTGAATGAGAAGGAAAGTCCATACACCGAAGTGAAAAGATTCGATTGGTTCCGCGGATACCATGTAGGTGGTCGTTCTTTAATGTGGGGCCGCCAGTCTTACCGTTTTGGGGATCTGGATTTTGAAGCGAATTTAAAGGATGGACATGGCGTAGATTGGCCAATCCGTTATGCTGATATTGCACCTTGGTACAGTTATGCTGAAAAGTGGGCTGGTATTTCTGGAAACCGTGATGGTTTGGATGTATTGCCGGATGGCGATTTCCAACCCGCTATGGAATTCAATGTGGTGGAAAAGGATCTTGCAGAACGCCTTAAAAAGCAATATGGTGGTAATCGCCACTTTATCATGGGGCGTACCGCGAATATTACGAAACCACATACCGGGCGTATCAATTGTCAGTACCAGAACCAATGTTGGTTGGGATGTAACTTCGGAGGATACTTCAGTACGCAGTCTTCGACTTTGCCACCAGCCATGAAAACAGGAAACTTGACCTTACGTCCTTTTTCCATCGTGACCAAGATCATTTACGATAAGGATACCCAAAAAGCAAAAGGGGTAGAGATTGTGGATGCGGAAACAAATAAAACCTATGAGTTCTATGCCAAGGTTATTTTCGTTTGTGCATCGGCTTTCAATTCCACTTGGGTATTGATGAACTCGGCAACCGATGTTTGGGAAGGTGGATTGGGAAGTAGCTCGGGCGAATTGGGCCACAATGCGATGGACCACCATTTCCGTTTGGGAGCAGGAGGAAAGGTAGACGGCTTTGAAGATAAATATACCTTCGGAAGAAGACCTACAGGATTATATGTTCCGCGTTTTGTGAATGTTCCTGGAGATACCAAAAAGCGTGATTATGTGCGTGGATTTGGATACCAAGGATCGGGAAGCCGTGGCCGCTGGTCGGGTGAGATTGCGGAGATGGCTGTTGGTGGTGCTTGGAAAGATGCGATGTGTGAGCCAGGAAACTGGGGGGTTGGTTTTACCGCCTTTGGTGAGATCCTTCCGTACCATGAAAACCGGATCTTCTTGGATAAAACCGTGAAGGATAAATGGGGCTTACCTGTCTTATCGATGGACATGGAGATCAAGGACAATGAGCACAAGATGCGTAAAGACATGACCGAAGAAATGAAGGAAATGTTGGAATCCATTGGTGTGAAGGATGTGTATACCTACGATAGTGGTTACAACTTCGGTATGGGTATCCATGAAATGGGAACTGCCCGTATGGGTCGTGATCCAAAAACATCTGTTCTGAATGGTAACAACCAGGTTTGGGATGCTAAAAACGTATTCGTTACGGATGGTGCTTCCATGACTTCAGCAGGATGTGTGAACCCTTCATTGACCTATATGGCATTGACGGCAAGAGCTGTTGATTTTGCTGTCAGTGAGCTTAAAAAAGGAAATCTATAAACAACTAAACCGTAAAATATGAGTAATTCAAATTCTAGAAGAACGTTCCTAAAGAACACAGCGATTGCTGCTGCTGGAATCAGCATTGTCCCAAGACATGTTTTGGGCGGTACTGGATTTACAGCACCAAGTGATAAATTGCTGGTTGCAGGTATTGGTGTAGGTGGAAAAGGGGAGAGTGATATCAACGAATTCTATAAAAGTGGAAAGGCTGACATCGCTTATCTATGTGATGTGGATGACCGTCGTGCTGCAAATTCTGTAAAACGTTTCCCGAAAGCGAAATATTATAAGGACTTCCGTACGATGTTGGATAAGGAACACAAACACATTGATGCGGTTTCTGTTTCTGGTCCAGACCATAACCATGCTTTACATGCTTTACCTGCTATGCAATTGGGTAAGCACGTATATGTTCAAAAGCCATTGGCACATGATGTTTGGGAAGCACGTGTATTGACACATGCAGCCAAAAAATATAAAGTAGTAACCCAAATGGGTAACCAAGGCTCATCAAATGATGGCCCTCGATTGGTCAAAGAATGGTACGAAGCTGGTTTGATCGGTGATGTGCATACAGTTTACTGTTGGACTGACCGTCCGGTATGGCCTCAAGGTATTGCTTGGCCATCCCAAAAGGCGGAGATTCCGAAGGAATTGGCTTGGGATCTTTGGTTAGGAACTGCTCCTAAAAAGGATTTCGTAGATAAATTGGTTCCATTCAACTGGCGTGGCTGGTGGGATTACGGAACAGGTGCATTGGGCGATATGGGATGTCACTTATTGGAAGTTCCATTCTCGGTATTGGGCTTAACGTATGTGCAGGATGTACAGGCATCTGTAGGTTCGGTATATGTGGATGAGTTCAAACGCGGATACTTCCCTGAAAGTGCGCCACCTTCGAGCCATGCGACCATGACTTTCCCGAAAACGGCTAAAACAGCTGGACCGGTTACTTTACACTGGATGGATGGTGGTATTCAACCTGCTCGCCCGGAGGAATTGGGTGCAAACGAAATCTTTGGTGATGGTGGAAATGGTATCTTGATGGTCGGTACGAAAGGAAAGATCCTTGCGGATACCTATGGTGATAAGGCTCGTTTGTTACCAACATCCAGAACAGAACAAGTAGCACAGAAATATGCACGTGTACCGGGACAATCTGGTGGACACTATGCACAATGGGTGGATGCTTGTATCGCTGGATATGGTAAGAAAGAAGTTTCTGCTCCATTTGAGATTTCAGGTCCATTGACCGAGGCTTTATTGATGGCTAACCTTGCTATTCGTGGTGCTGATCTAAGAATTGATGGTAGATATCCTGGACGTAACTTGAAGTTGTTATGGGATAACGATAATATGAAAGTGACGAATTTTGATATTGTTAATCAGTTTGTGAAACGTGAGTACCCTCAAGGTTGGGAAGTTAAATATACTTTATAATTTTAAAGAGATGATGAATAGAAGAGAAGCATTAAGACGCGTAGCTTTTATTGTCGGCGGAACGGTGATCGGCTCCAAATTGTTTTTGGAGGGCTGTTCTAGACCTGCATCTAAAGATGTTGCGGCATTGTTCGAAGGTGATTCACCTGCATTTTTAGGTGAGTTGGCGGAGGCTATTCTACCCAAGACATCCACACCTGGAGCTAAGGAAGCGGGCGTTGGTGATTTCATTCCAGTAATGATCCGTGACTGTTACGACGAGAAGGATCAAAAGGCATTTTTAGATGGCTTTAACGGAGTGGATAAACGTGCGCAGGATGAGTTCAAAAAAGGTTTCAATGAATTGACTGCGGATGAAAAGCTGAAATTTGTTGATAAGTGGGATAAAGAGGCAAAAGAGTACCAAAAGAATAAGAAGGAAGAGGAAGCTAATCATTTCTTTACGATGATGAAGCAATTGACCTTAACTGGTTTCTTTACTTCGGAGGTAGGCATGAAGCAGGCTTTACGCTTTGTGAAGATCCCTGGAAAATATGATGGAGCTTATCCTTATAAAAAAGGGGATAAGGCCTGGGCTTTATAAGGAAAGGTTTTTGGTAAAGCGATAAGCCTTTTACACCGTCTTTGCGAGGCCATACGTCATTCCGAGGAGGTTTTTCCGTCATTGCGAGGAGGTACGAGGAAGCAATCTTTGAACTTTCTCATCCTGAGCGGAGTCTTTTTGTCATCCTGAGCGTAGTCTTATTGTCATCCTGAGCGTAGTTGAAGGATCTGTACGGTTACTAACGAACAGATGCTTCGACTCCGCTCAGCATGACATGTGGGAAGATTGCTTCGTTCCTCGCAATGACGTTTGGCCTCGCAATGACGTTTAAATTCTTTTTCTACCCACCTTCATTAAAAAATGAATTCTACCATCCTTTTCGATATTAAAGGTCGTATAACCATCTTTCTCTTCACTTTTATTAATATCCACAACCTCCCCAAACTTCAACTCCTTCAAAAAATTCATTTCCAACGATTTGATCGATCCATCCAGAACCTCTTTCGGATTCATTGCATCAAAACACCATTCCATATACTTCACATTATTCGCATGATTCACAATATCCAGATCCGATAATTTAATTTGATGCTCCGCAATCTTCTCAAAATCAATATTTCCATCTATTTTCGCGACCTGCTCCCTAGTACTATACCTATCCCCTAATACATGATCATAATCCGTCTTAATAGCGATATGATCAGCTCTTCTGGTAGCCATATTGAATACTACCCATAAACTGGATGCCCTAACCAACACCTTATCATGCTGGATCACCTCAAAATTCCTTAAAGACCTGGTTCCAGTAAATTCCTGTATCCAGGTACGGATGGTAATTTTCTCCATATATCTCGGCAAGGCATCCACTTCGATCAACATCCTGCTCAATACCCAAGACTGCTTGATCTTCAGCATCTCCCTGTATCCAAAGCCAATTTCCTCCGCGTGTTCACTTGCCGCTAATTGTAAAAGGTTATTCAATTCACTAAACTTTACCTGCCCATTGGAATAGCATTGGGTAAAGTTCATCCAATTCTTCTTTTCGAAAATTCCCATAATTATTTTTATTATAATGCGAATGTAACTAATTTAATATTCTGCTTTAAAATCTTGTCTAAATATATTTAAATGGCTAAATTAACGTTAACCTTAATAAACATAAATAATAATGATTGGAACATTGATACAAAAAGAAGACGTCGATAAATTTAGATTTATCCCCGCCGAAATCGACAACAGCGCACCATTCATGAGTAAATTGCAGAATGCCTTGCGATTAGGTAATGAGTTTAAGTCGAAGACTTCTATTGTTTTTAATACGGAGGATGGACCAAAACGCATTGAGACTACTGTCTGGTCGTTAACCGATCGATATATCCAGATCAAAAATGGAATTCTGATTCCTTTGAGATCGCTTATTGAAATTGACTACTAAAAAAAGAGAGGTTCAACCTCTCTTTTTTCTTTCCCCATAAAAGCTCGTATTTTTGATCCATTGAGCCAGAACCTTAATCATGAAAAAAATTCTTTCTACATCTGCTTTAAAACAACTTGATCAGGCCACTATCCATAATCAAGAAATCAGTTCATGGGAATTGATGGAACGGGCTGCCTTTGCTGCTTTTCAAGCAATAATCCATGATTATCCGGATATTCTTCAAGCGGAAGTTAGTATCCTCTGTGGAAAAGGTAATAATGGGGGCGATGGATTGGCAATGGCAAGGATGATGCACGGAGTAGGAATTAAGGTACAGGTATTTCTATTGGAATCAGTAGACTATTCAGCGGATAATCAAGAGAACCAAAACCTTTTGGATGAATTCCAAAAGGTTACTCTAAATGAACACCTAGTCCTAAACACATTTACCTATCTTATCGATTGCCTGTTTGGTTTTGGTCTAAACAAAGGCCTGGATCATTCCTGGAAATATATCATCCAACAGATCAATGATTTTGAAGGTACTGTCCTTTCTATCGATATGCCATCGGGATTGCCGGTTGATTTCCCAATGGAAGAAGATCCAATTGTTGTGGAAGCAGATTGGGTCTATAGCTTTGAGCTTCCCAAACTTTCTTTTTTCATGCCGCAAAATGGGCGTTTCGTCCCGGATTTTACTTTGATTCCCATCCAATCAGACCAAGCATCCTTAGAAGATTTAAGCAGCAACTACTACTACCTAGAAAAGGAAGACATCAGGAAATTGCTGAAAAATAGATCCAAATTCTCTCATAAAGGGATTTATGGACATGCCTGTATTATTGGAGGAAGTCTTGGAAAAATTGGAGCAGTGATACTTGCTAGCCGTGCAGCACTGAGAACCGGATGCGGTTTGGTCAGTAATCTCACCCCTACATGCGGCCATCAGATCCTGCAGATAAGCCATCCAGAATCCATGGTCATAATGGACTCCGGAGAAGAAAACCTTCGTGATTTTCAGCTCCCACAGTCCTACCAAGCCATTGCCGTCGGTATCGGAATGGGGACCTCCGAAGAAACAGAAAGGGGGTTAGGTTTGTTCCTGCAATCTCTGGATAAAGATCAGGCTTTGGTATTGGATGCTGATGCATTGAACCTATTGGCTCTAAATCCACATTGGTTGGGTCATTTGCCTGAGAATAGTATTTTATCACCTCATCCCAAAGAATTGAAACGCTTGATCGGCGAATGGGATTCTGATGAAGATAAGTTAATGAAGGCGGTAGATTTTGCTATTGCACATAAGGTTGTATTGCTTATCAAAGGAGCAAATACGGCCGTCATCAATAGTGAAGGGACTGTGTATTTTAATAGCAGTGGAAATCCTGGAATGGCCACGGGTGGAACTGGAGATGTGCTCACGGGAATTTTAGCGGGTTTAAGAGCACAGGGCTACACCGCTTTAGAAGCGGCTTTGATAGGTGTTTATGCACATGGTCTGGCCGGAGATCTTGCTAGCGCGGAATTAAGTGAAGAAGGCATGATCGCTGGCGATTTGATTAACTACCTTCCAAAGGTCTGGAATATGATCAGACAAGATTAAATGTCCAAACCTTTCTGTTCTTCCATTTCAAAAACAGAGTCAATTTTCCAATTTGCCTTGTCCTTGGATGCTTTAACCGCCAATTGATCACACCGTTCATTCAGCGGATGTCCGGCATGCCCCTTTACCCATACCAATTTGATCTGGTGATGCTTGTATAGATTCATCAGCCTTAACCAAAGATCCTTGTTTTTCTTGCCCTGGAATCCTTTCTGCATCCAGCCGTATACCCAACGCTTATCAATGGCATCGATCACATATTTGGAATCTGAAAAAATAGTGACTGTTTGGTTCAGGTTTTTTAATGCTTCCAAGCCAACGATGACCGCCAGAAGTTCCATTCGGTTGTTGGTTGTTCTACGAAATCCTCCATAAAATTCCTTTTCCAAAAGTTTTCCTTGAAATTCTGGGTTTGCACCTTGATAAACTGCTCTTAATATGGTTCCATAACCACCTGGTCCGGGGTTACCACTTGAAGCGCCATCAGTATATAGTTCAATCATTGCTGTTCGGATTTTGTTGGATATGGTATTTTTCTTTTAAATAATGGATGATTCCTGAAGTGATGATCACAATGGCCAAGCCTATGAAACAGCCCAATCCTGTCGCTAATGCACGATAGATAGGGGTGAAGGTCAATTGGGTATGATGCGGCTCGATCATGATGATCAACAATGCGACGATGGCTACCCTCGCCATGTTCATGATCTTAAATATTCGACAGAAGATAATCGTGATCACTATCCCCACCATGATGGTATAAACTGATTTGGGCATGAGCCAAACACAACCCATCGCTACAATGGAGCCCACAAAATTGGATTTAAAACGTTCGATGGATAATCTCTTGGAATCCTTTTCTTCGGGAGATATCACCAGGATGATCGATAATAAGGCCCAGAAAACTTCGAATTGTTTAAACTTTAGGTATAGTAAATACCCAATTGCAAATCCAATTAAGCATCGAATGATATAAATCAAAAGGGCAGAGCTGACCGCTCGTTTAATGAATTGAACCTGTTTGTCCGATACTGTCATCAGCGCAAAAATACGGCTTATAAATTATTAAGGGAATATTAAATGTAAAAACTGGGTTTTCTATGGGAGAAGCACCCAGTTTTAAGTGGAATGATTATTTATTACTATAAATAGTGGGTGGGCAATTTCAGGTTCTGTTAGTCTGTTATAGGTTAGTGTTTTACTTTGTTTAAATCTAAGTTAAATAAAAAAAGTGAGCAATGGTTTGAACCAGCTCACTTTTTTTAAAATTTTTATTGTAATTATTCTCGAATTAAATCTTTCGGATTTTTTACCTTACTACTCAATAAAGCAAGTTGAATCACTTCCCTCATCTCCGTTACATAATGGAAGGTAAGGTCTTTAACATAATCTTCCTTGATCTCTTGGATATCCTTCTGATTGGCTTTACAAAGAATAATTTCCTTGATGTTGGCTCGCTTTGCGGCAAGGATTTTCTCTTTGATACCCCCAACAGGTAAAACTTTCCCTCTCAAGGTAATTTCTCCCGTCATGGCTAACTTTTGTTTCACCTTACGCTGTGTAAATAAGGAAGCCAGCGCCGTCAACATGGTGATACCTGCTGAAGGACCATCCTTAGGTGTTGCACCTGCAGGTACATGCACATTCACATCCCATTGGTCAAAAACTTTATAGTCAATGCCGAATTCATCAGCATGCGAACGTAAATAAGCCATGGCTATCAAGGCGGATTCCTTCATTACCTCCCCTAAATTCCCTGTTAAAGAAAGTTTGCCTTTCCCTGGACTTAGGCTGGATTCGATAAATAAGATATCTCCTCCAACAGAGGTCCAAGCTAAGCCAGTAACCACACCTGCTGTATCGTTGTTCTCATAAAGATCTTTATCAAATATAGGCGCGCCTAAAATCTCTTCGATCAGTTCTGCATTCAAATTACGATCATAAGGCTTTTCCATCACGATTCGGGTCGCAATTCCGCGCACCACCGATCCGATTTTCTTTTCTAAACCACGAACACCGGATTCACGCGTATACTCCTCGATGATTTTTTCGATCATCTTTGGTTTCAACGAAATATCCTTGGCCTGAATCCCATGCATTTCCCTTTGCTTCGGCAACAGGTGTTTTTTCGCAATCTCGATCTTTTCCTCAATGGTATACCCATTCACTTCGATGATTTCCATACGGTCCAACAGAGCCGGCTGAATACCACTCAGTGAATTTGCCGTTGCTATGAACATCACCTTGGATAGATCATATTCCATTTCTACATAATGATCGTAAAAATGGGTGTTCTGTTCTGGATCCAATACCTCAAGAAGAGCTGAAGAAGGATCTCCTTTAAAATCAGAACCTATCTTATCGATCTCGTCCAATACAAATACTGGATTAGATGTTCCTGCTTTCTTCAAGGATTGGATAATCCTACCTGGCATAGCTCCAATATAGGTTTTACGGTGTCCACGGATCTCCGCTTCATCCCGAATACCACCCAATGCCATTCGGGTATATTTTCTGCCCAATGCTTTAGCTATGGATTTACCAAGGGAAGTTTTACCAACCCCCGGAGGGCCTACTAAGCATAAGATCGGAGCTTTCATATCATTCTTTAGCTTTAATACCGCCAAATATTCAATGATACGTTGTTTTACCTTTTCTAATCCATAGTGATCCTTATCCAAGATCCTTTCTCCACGATGCAGGTCGAAATTGTCTTTGCTGTATTCTCCCCAAGGAAGATCTAGCATTAACTCCAAGTAATTCAGCTGTACTGAATAATCTGCAGCAGCAGGATTTATCCTTGCTAGTTTTTCCAATTCTTTCTGGAAATGTTTAGCAACTTCCTCTGGCCATTTCTTAGATTTAGCTCTTTTCTTAAGCTCCTCCAATTCTAGGTCAGGCGTACTTCCACCCAATTCTTCCTGAATGGTTTTCAATTGCTGACTTAGGAAATAATCACGTTGCTGTTTATCCAGATCCACCCGTACTTTATTCTGGATCTGGTTTTTCAGCTCCAACATTTGGATTTCGGTGGTCAGGTGCTCCAGCAATTGCTGCGTGCGTTTTACAAAGTCGCGGGTTTCCAAAAGATCCTGTTTCTGCTCTAGCTCCAAAGAAAGGTTCGAAGAGATGAAATTGACCAGGAAAGTAGGACTCTCAATATTTTTGATTGCTATCCCCGCTTCACTTGGAAGGTTTGGAGAAAGCTGGATGATCTGAAGTGCCAATTCTTTAACCGAAGATATCAAAGCTTTGAACTCTTTCGATTTTGTCTTAGGTTTTTCCTCAGGGAATTTCTCTACGGTCGCGATCAGATAAGGTTCTGATTGGATCAATTCCTTAAGTTTCACACGTTGTTTACCTTGGATGATGACTGTGGTGTTACCATCAGGCATCTGAAGGATCTTGATGATATGGGCTACAGTTCCTACTTTGTTCAACTGATCGAAAGTAGGATCTTCCACATTCATATCTTTTTGCGAAACCACCGCGATTGTACGATCACCCTTATAGGCATCCTTGATCAATTTGATGGATTTGTCCCTTCCAACGGTAATGGGAATAACCACACCTGGAAAAAGCACTGTATTTCTTAAAGGTAATATGGGTAAGGATTCTGGTATTTCAGCATTCCTCAATTCATCTTCATCTTGCTGGGTCAACAAAGGGAAGAATTCGGTTTCCTCGTTGATGATGGGCATGGATTGGGTGAAGTTGAATGGATCATTTTTGCTCATAAGCGTTATATCATACAGCCGACAAGTTGTCAGTAAGCCGACCTATTATTCATTTCTAATTTGATGTACCCAAGTATTGCAAGTGCAATGCCAAGGTTTTATTTTGGTACTATTTATGCTATTAAAATGGTATTGCTGTTAAAACGTCAGTTTAGGCCTCTTCTTTTGTCATTTGCTGGATTAATTCCAGTTTTTAGGATAAGCAGGACGAAATGTGGAAATGTTTATAATTATTGATTGACTACTTAAACTATTTAACAGATTTTTACTCTATAACGGGAGAATAGAAATTAATTGGAAACATTTATATAATTGGACATGAATTTAAGATTTATTAATACAAAGATGAAAACGATGAGATTAGGATTGGCTGCTGTTGCGATTGCTTTAGCAACTATGGGTGCTCAGGCACAAACACAGAAACATACAGATGCGAATGTGGCTGCAGGAGAAAAAGCAATCAATGCAAATGATTTCAAATCTGCGGTGACGCATTTTGAAAAAGCAACAACTACTTCAGCAGATGATGCAAATGTTTTTCATTTGTTAGGTCTTTCGTATTACCAATTGGGTGATTATAAGAAAGCTAACACTAACTTTTCAAAAGCGATTGCTTTGGATGCGAAACATTCATCGGCTTATTATTACAGAGCAAAAGCGAATAATAACTTAGCGGTAAATCGTGAAGCGAAAGTATCTGCAGCAGATCGTGAATCATTGTTGAAATCTGCGGTTTCAGATTATTCAAAAGCGATTGCATTGAAACCAAGTGAGAAAAACCTGTATCAGAATAGAGCGATTGCAAACCGTGATTTAGGAGTATTGACAGGTACTGCAGGAACTGCTAATTACAACAAGAAAACAGCTACTGATGCTTACAACGCAGCTATCGCTGATTATCAAAAAGTATTGAGTTTAGATGCTTCTCGTAAGGATATCCAAACAGAAGTTAAAAAAGCTACAGTTTATAGAGATAACCTGAAATAGGTTATTTTCCATAAAAAACGAAGTCGAACAATCTGCATCTCCATGAGAACAGATTGTTCGACTTTTTTATTTATGATCCGATTAGGATAGCAAAATTAAACTGCCTTTTTATACTCCGAAGGGGTCATCCCAGTAACCTTCTTAAATTGGCTGCTCAAATGCGCCACACTGCTATAATTCAATTTCGTAGCAATTTCCGATAAGGACATATCATACTGAAGAAATTCTTTTACCTTCTCGATCTTCAGCTTAATCAAATACTTTTCAATACTTTCGCCAGCCAATTCCGAAAAAAGGCTGCTTATATACGTGTATTCCAAATTAAACCGATCAGTTAAAAAAACGGAAGTTTTAAGATGTTGATCTTCTGATTTCCCCAAAAACTCCTGCAGAGCTATTTTGATCTCCTCCAACAATCGTTCTTTACGATCTTGCAGCACCTCAAATCCAATAGCACCTAATGCAGTATCCAATTGATCAGTTTCCTTATCGCTCAACTCCCTTTGCAGATTGACCAATCCTATCTTCACATCCTGGAAAGGGATGTTCAAATTGTTCAAGATCTGTTCAACTGCCATTACACAGCGTGGACAAACCATATTTTTAATAGCCAATTGCATATCTTTCATTTAAATCAATCCTGCACGTTTTAATAAGGCATCAACCGATGGCTCTTGTCCCCTAAACTGCTTGTACAATTTCATCGGATGAGCTGTTCCACCTTTACTCAAGATATTTTCCTTGAATTTATCCGCTACTTCCTTATTGAAAATCCCTTTTTGTTTGAAATAATCAAAAGCATCCGCATCCAAGACCTCCGCCCATTTATAACTGTAATATCCAGATGAGTAGCCACCATTGAAAATATGCGAGAAAGAAGGGCTCATCGCATTATCCTGAACATCGGGATAAAGCGATGTAGAGGCGAATTTTTCGACCTCAAAAGCCTTAATATCCTGAATTGCCGATGGATCCTGTCCATGCCAGCCCATATCCAACAGACCAAAGCTGATCTGACGTACCGTAGCCATACCTTCCATAAAAGCAGCACTCTCCTTGATCTTCTCCACATATTCCATTGGAATGGTTTCCCCAGTTTCATAATGCTTTGCAAACAGTTTCAAGGCTTCTTCTTCATAACACCAATTCTCCATGATCTGGCTTGGAAGTTCCACAAAGTCCCAAAATACAGAAGTGCCGGATAGGGTAGGATATACCGTATTGGCCAACATACCATGCAGGGCATGACCAAACTCATGGAATAAGGTCAACACTTCATTAAAGGTCAATAAAGAAGGCTTACTAGCTGTAGGTTTCGTGAAATTACAAACAATTGAAACATGCGGACGCTCGTCCTTTCCAGCTTTTTGGTATTGGGATTTAAAGGAAGTCATCCAAGCGCCATTCCGCTTTCCTTTCCTTGGGAAAAAATCAGCATAGAAAATAGCAACCAATTCCCCTTCATCATCCTTCACTTCAAAAGTTTGCACATCCGGATGGTATTTATCGATGTTATGGACCTCATTAAAATTCAATCCATAAAGGCGATGTGCAATCTCAAAGGCACCAGCCAACACCTTCTCCAATTGGAAATAGGGTTTTAGCTTTTCATCATCCAAGTTAAAACGTTGTTGTTTTAATTTTTCGGTATAATAGCTGCCATCCCATTTTTCCAGGTTTTCAAGACCATCCAACTCTTTGGCAAATTCACACAATTCCTTAAATTCTTTTTCAGCAGCGGGTTTACCCTTTGCCAATAGATCGTTCAAAAAATTAGTGACCTGTACAGGATCCTGACCCATTCGTTCTTCTAGCACAAAATGTGCATGCGATGCATAACCCAATAGTTGGGCTCTTTGATGCCGTAGATTGACAATTTTTAGGACAATCTCCTCATTATTGTTATCATTCTGCTGGTATGCCTTTTTACCTGCTGCCAACGTGATTTCTTTCCGACGCTCCCTGTTTTTTGCATAAGTTACAAAAGGGATATAACTCGGATAATCCAATGTGAACAGCCATCCTTCTAGGCCAGCTTCTGTTGCCATTTCTTTGGCAGCTTCTATGGTCCCTTCCGGCAAACCTTCCAGTTCGTCCGGGTTAGTGATCAACATCTGGAAGGCATTATTATCCGCAAGAACATGTTCCCCAAATTTTAATTTGAGCACAGATAATTCCGAATCAATATCCCTTAATGTCTGTTTTTTATCTTCTGGTAATAATGCCCCGTTTCGGACAAAATCCCTGTAATTTTTAGTCAACAAAGTTTTTTGTTCTTCCGTTAGGTTCAATGAATCCATTTTATCATAAACCTGTTTAATCTTTTCGAACAAGGCAAAGTTTAACGTAATGTCGTTTCCGAGTTCAGCCAATTTGGGCGCCACTTCATTGGCAATCTTATCCAACTCATCATTGGTTTCTGCTGAATGTAGATTGAAGAATATATTGGAGATCCGATCCAGCTGCATTCCAGAAAAAGAAAGTGCAGCAATCGTATTTTCGAAGTTAGGTTCCTCCGTCGATTGCACAATAGCATCGATTTCTTGACGGGTTTCTGCAATCGCAGCATCAAAGGCAGGAACGTAATCCGTTATATTGATTTTAGAAAAAGGAGCAGTATCGTGGGGGGTATCAAATGATTGATTTAAAATATTCATAAAAGTAAAGTTACAACAAAAATTATCCTAATTTTAACCCAGCATACACAAGTTTATAGATTTTACCAAAACATTACTAAGCTAAAAAGGTTTATTTAATAGAAGGAAACACAAGAAGATGAAAAGAATGAGCAATGCTTTGGCTATAGCATTGACAATAGCTGGTTTGAGTGCGTGTAATTCCAATTCAAATCAAAAACAGGAGATAGTCCATTCTCCAAAAATTCAAGAACACAATCTCGAAGACTTTGTGGGTACCTACGAATACCAAGAAAAGAGGGATACCATTCGTTTGGCTTTAGCCGTAGAAAAGGATTCCTTGGTAGGCGACCTTACTTATTCTTTATTTGAAAAGGATAAGAATGTAGGGACGTTCAAAGGGGTTATCAAGGACTCCCTAATCGTGGGTGAATACCGATTCATGTCGGAAGGAATGGAATCAACTTGGGAAAAAGTTTTTGGAATTGTTCCAAGTGGTTTAATAGAAGGATTCGGCGATATTATCGACGAAAATGGAAAGGTTAAATTTGTTGACAAGAACAATCTTCGTTTTGACCATGGGATGCTTCTCAAAAAGAAAGAATAAAAAATGAGGTTGATTTTTTTCAACCTCAATCAATATTATTCCACCATTCTGAAAATTGGTTCGCTTTACCTAGATATACCACCTGCCCAATCTGTGGTGTCCATATCGGTCTATTTTTTCGTTTAGCTTCATTCGTAACCCTAATCAACGGTTCGTCCCAGGCATGGTTTGCTAATGGGAATTTCCCTGAGTGTACTGGAATCAAATCTTTTGCCCGAAGATCTTCCGCTGCTTGAATCACCTCCTCCGGCATCATATGGATGTATTTCCAATATTCATTGTACTGTCCATTCTCAAGAAGAACCAGATCAAAAGGACCATGCTCCTCACCAATGGTTTTGAAATGCTTACCATATCCACTATCTCCACCCAACAATAGTTTGTAGGTTGGGCTTTGCAGAACAAAGGCCGACCAAAGGCTGGTGTTTCGCTTGAACCAACGGCCAGCAAAATGCCTGGCAGGAGCTGCCGTAAACTTTAAGGAGTCTGCTTGGAAACTTTCACCCCAATACAGCTCATGAATTTTATCCGAGGGATAGCCCCATTTTTCAAAATGGGCGCCCACGCCAAGACTCGTTACAATCTGTTTGGTTCTGCCTTTAATTTCCTCAAAAGTGGAATAATCGAGGTGGTCAAAATGGTCATGGGTGACGACCAATATATCGATATCGGGCATATCAGCAGCCGTATAATTATAGGTCATCTGAAATGCCTTGATTCCAAACGGAACAGGAGAGGCATATTTACTGAATACCGGGTCCACCAAGATCCTTTTTCCATCCAATTGCAATAAGTAAGAGGAATGCCCAAACCAAACCAACAGGTTCTCGTTGATGTCCAGATTCTTCAAGTCGGTCTTGATCGATGGCAATGGCTTACTAGGTACGTTTCTTTTGTCTTTACCGAAGAAAAAGGAACGCAGCATCTCAAAGGAAGAAACACCTTCTTTTATAGCTGGCGTTACTTCCAGGTTTTCATATACCCCATTTTTAAAATTAGGGTTCGAGGACATTTTCTCCAAACGCTCGCCTGTGGCGAGGGTTCCGATTGGCGCCGATCTGCCCAATAGGAAGACAGCAATAACGATGATAACGATGATGGCCAAAAGGATATACATGATTCTTTTTAATGTTCTTTTCATAAATGCGAGGCGCAAGTTAAAAGATTCTTTTTCATCTGATTGTCATGAATATAAAAAATGTAGTTTTTGAGCGATAAACTTAATCTTTTGCTATTTTTTTAAACAACACGTTAAGAAATCATTTAACTCAAATAAAGAAAAACAGTACTGTCCTAAATAAATTTTTTGGCATAAAAAATCCTTCTCCATTTGTGTTCAATTGAAGAATTTGGTTAATTACTGGAAAGGTATCCTATGTGTGTTACTAAAAGAGCACATATTGTCCTTTTTTATCGGGAGGTTTTCCTGAAATGAACGGATCATCCGCCCATTTCCACAGATCAATTTTCACGAATATGTTCAGCCTGATAAAGTTGACCAGATTCGAGAGGTTCCAGTCGTACTTTGCTTTCTTCTGAATGTACTTAAAGAGCAGGATCCCGATAAGTGCAGTCCATATT
>NZ_PEAZ01000054.1:0-38536 GCF_002734245.1 Sphingobacterium sp. 1.A.4 | reverse complement strand
GTCTTGTTTTTTGTATCTCTGTCCTGCTCCCGGAAATCTGAAATTGATTGACCGTAATGGTCTTTTTTCTTTCAGCTTTCGTCTTCCGACTACTCGCTGCGTTACATGATCATAAAATCTTAAAGAACTCTCCGCCTCCGCTCGCGCTTCGGCTTCTGTATGTTTTCCGACCTCGTTTCCTTGGTCTCGAACTGTCATTTTTATTGGCTGCCAGCGTCGCGCCGGCTGCCGTTCCCCGTGGTTGGGACTGCAAAGGTAGAAGGTTTTTTCGGTTCCGCAAAATTTATTTTAAAATAATTTTTTGGAACTTTTTTTTCCGTGCATCGTTGGCCCGGGGAATCCCCCAAATAGCAACTTGCATCTACCCTTATTTCAGTGGCCATCCGGCCGTCCCTCCCTTGCGGAGTGGTGCAAAGATAGGGACTTCCCATCCATATTTCCAAGACCCCCGGTGAACATTTTTTACGGTTTCCCTGTAAAGCGCTGTGGCAATGGTGGATAAATTTGTATCCGGGGGTGCAGGATAGGTTTGTACCGATGGGATTTTATCCCATTTATCTATGTTGGTCTGCTGATAGGGGAACATATTTTGCTCCGGAACCCACCTGGTGCGTATCTGAAGCAGGATGGAAGCAGGGAAAAAGCACGAAAATGGATGCTGACCATAGGAAAAGCATACTTTAGCATTACTTTCACCATGGTTTTGCATCGAAGGATATATGGGGGGCTCTGCGTCATTGGTAGCCTCAGCGTCATTGCGAGGAACGAAGCAATCTTCCCGCCATGTCATGCTGAGCGGAGTCGAAGCATCTACATGTGGTACACGTACAGATCCTTCGGCGATGCTCAGGATGACATGGGGAGCCGCATGTCCAAAGATTGCTTCCTCGTACCTCCTCGCAATGACGAAGCAATCCCCTACCTCCATCCACCACCAAGGGCTTTGTAAAGCACAATTTGGTTTAATAGTTTCTCCTTATTGACATCCACCTCTGCAACCTGAGCCGCGATCATGCTCTTTTGAGCAGTAATGATATCCAGGTAATTTACTCTTCCAGCAATAAAAAGTTCTTCCGCAGCTGCAATGGCTGACTCCAGAGCAAGAACCTGATCCCGAACATGCACCTCCCGCTTTACAATCGCATCCTGGGTATTCATGGCCAGAGAAACCTCATTGACCGCGTTCAGCACCAACTTTTCATATTCCAAAAAACTGATCCCATACTTGGCTTTCATGATCTCATACTGTGATTTCAATTCCCTTTGTTTAAAAATCGGCATCGTTATGCCTCCAAACAAACCGTAAGTGACGGATTTATCCAGGCTAAAAAGTTTATCCAGGCTAAAAGATTGCAGTCCTAGGTAAGGACTGATAGCAACCGCTGGTAAAAAGGATAAGCGAGCGGCTTCCAGTTCATGGTATTCTGCTTTCATGTCCAGACCTGCTCTTCGGATATCCAAACGGTTATTCAGCACATCTTCCAAATTACCGACCTGTAGATCGGCAAATAACAATTCCTCCGCCAATGCTTTTGTTTTTCGGGAGATGGGTTGATATACCCTACCCAGCAAGGCGTTGATCTGATGTTCATAAGCCAGGATCTCCTGTTCTGCCAATTCCCGATTGGCTTTTGATTCGGCCAAGATGGATCTGAACTGCTGAACAGCCAACTCATCCGCACGACCAGCTTCCTTCTGCGCTTCAATAATTTCGAGAGCCCGCTCGTGCAATTTGATGTTTTCCTCATAAACGGCCACTTTCTCATCCAAGCTCAACAGTTCATAATAGGCCGAGGAAATACTGGCGATCAATTCTGTTTCCAACAATCGACGAGTTTCGGTTTCCGACAGCAATTGGGAAAAGGCAGCTTCCCTCCTGTTCCGCAATTTTCCCCAAAGATCGATCTCCCAAGAAGAACGGACCCCTACAAAATAATCCGGGATAAATGGTTCCGGTAATTTTTCATCTTCTTTTAGGTTTTCCGAAAAATTGGAATCATAATTTCCGATCCCGGATTCGGTGTAATGTCCATATTTTCGCAGCCCCGCTTCTACGGCACCTTCCAAAGTAGGATAAAGAGCGGATTTTCGGAACCTGAAATTCGCTTGTGCCACCTCAATACGGTGAATGGTCTGACGAACATCCAGGTTATTTATCAAGGCAGAATCGATCAAGGACGCTAATTCCTGATTAGTAAAAACGTCCTTCCAAGCTAAACTTCCAACCGATAAACTGTCTTGCAGAAAGGCATTTGCCGATTCGCCGATCGCTGTTGGAAGATTTTGTTGGGCAGTCTGTTTTGGTATAGCACATGAACCCAACAACGTAATGACCAAAACGGATAGCACCGCTGCACCCTTATTCAAAGATTTCATTTTTTTCTTTTTATTTCTTTTGGAAAACAGCACGATCAGACCAGGTATGACGATCACACCTAGAATTGTACCGATTACCATACCACCAACTGAAGCGGTTCCGATGGTCCGGTTTCCGATCGCACCAGCTCCCGAAGCCAACATCAACGGAATCAAGCCCGCTGCAAAGGCAAAGGATGTCATCAAAATTGGTCGCAATCGCGCAACCGCACCTTCAATAGAAGCTGTAAGTACATCCATCCCCTGTTTTCTTTTCAGGTTTGCATATTCCACGATCAAAATCGCATTCTTTCCCAACAAACCGATCAGCATGACCAATGCTACCTGCGCATAGATGTTATTTTCCAACCCAAAGATCTTGAGGAAGATAAAAGCGCCAAATACACCAGCAGGCAGACAAAGAATAACCGGTAGCGGAAGTAGAAAACTTTCGTACTGTGCTGCCAATAAGAGATATACAAAGACCAAACAAAGTAAAAAGATATATCCCGCTTGATTACCGGATATCTTCTGTTCCCGGGTCATGCCCGACCATTCAATCTCATAACCTTGGGGAAGGACCTTTGAAATTTCTTCCACCGCATCGATAGCCTGACCGGAACTAAAGCCAGGAGCAGCCTGACCCGTGATCATCGCAGATGTGAACATGTTATATCGGGTGATCTGTTCTGGGCCATACACCCGTTTCATTGTCATGAAAGAAGAATAGGGAACCATCTCGCCATCGGCGGTTTTTACATATAGATTCAGTACATCTTCAGGTCTTTGTCTTGAAAAAGCATCAGATTGTACCATGACCTTATACATCTGTCCGTAGCGGATAAAGTTCGTCGCATATAAACTTCCCAATAAAGTTTGTAAGGTATTCATGGAATTCTCTACGGAAATACCCTTTTTAGCCGCTAAATCATAGTCAATCTCCAGCATGTACTGCGGAAAATTCACATCAAAAGTAGTACTTGCGCTTTCGATCACCTCATTGGCCTGAAGATCATTGATAAAATCCTTGACCACTTCATTGGTCTTCGCAAGATCCTCATTACCACTACGATCCAATAGCCTCAACTCAAAACCCGATGAATTTCCGAAGCCTGGAACCGTAGGAGGTGGAAAGAATTCAATCTCTGCATCGGCAATATGGGCTGTTTTTTCACGTAGTACCTTCATCACATCGTCTACGGATTGTTCCCTTTCATCCCAAGCCTTAAGGTTGATCATCCCCATACCATAGGATGCACCCGAAACCTCTGTTACGATACTATATCCTGCAAGGATGGAAACGGTTTCTACCACGTCCAATTCTCGGGATATAGCATCCACTTCGTTCAGCACCGCTTCTGTTCGATCAACGGTTGCTCCAGGAGGGGTTGTTACCGCTACATAGATCATCCCCTGATCTTCTGTTGGGATAAATCCCGAGGGTAAAATGGATGCAGATCCCCAGGTGATCACGAACATACCGGCCAGAGCGGCCAAGGTGATGATCCTACGGCCGGCAATTCGGCCGAGCACATTCTTATAGCCACCACTGATCCGATTATAAACCTTATTGAATCCACGGAAAAACCTATCCAATGGACCATTCCCCGGCTTCTTATCGTGTGGAGATCGCAGGATGATGGCACATAGTGCTGGCGTTAAGGTCAGGGCATTGATTCCGGAGATGACGATAGCTGCTGCTAAGGTAAGCGAGAATTGCCTATAGAAAATCCCCACCGGCCCAGAAAGAAATGCCACCGGAACAAACACGGCCGACATGACTAAGGTTATGGCAATTACTGCAGAACCCACTTCATCCATAGCCGCCAAAGTCGCTTCCATTGGAGAGAGGTGCTCCTCCTCCATTTTAGCATAGACGGCCTCGACGACGACAATACCATTATCGACCACAATTCCGATGGCGAGCACCAGCGCAAAAAGAGTCAATAAGTTGATGGAGAAACCCATCATCTGCATAAAAAATAAAGAACCGATCAGACATACAGGCACTGCCAAAATAGGAATGATGGTAGCCCTAAAATCCTGAAGGAAAATAAATACCACTAGGAAAACCAATATAAAGGCTTCGATCAAGGTAATCAATACCGAAGAGATGGATGCATTCAAGAACCGAGAAACATCATATCCCATAGTATATTTCATACCTGGCGGAAAAGTAGCGGCCTGCAATTCGGCCATTCTATCTTTCACGCGCTGGATCACTTCCTGCGCATTGGATCCAGGTAATTGTTTGATCATGATCGATGCAGAAGGTCGACCGTCAGTTTTGGAAACCATTTCATAATCCAATGAACCGAACTCCACCTCAGCGATATCCTTTACCCGAATGATAGATCCATCCACGTTGGCACGGATCGGTATGTTCTCGTATTCACTGATTTCAGTGAATTTTCCAGGATAGCGAAGCACATATTGTTGCATGTTCACCGTTTTATCGGAACTGATCCCTGTTTGACCTGGTGCGGCCTCGATATTCTGACGGCGTAATGCCGCGACCAATTCTTCGGTAGAGATCGAATAGGATGATAATCGATCAGGTTTCACCCAGATGCGCATGGCATAATCTTTCATTCCCATGATCTGTGCAAACCCAACCCCTTCAATACGCTTCAGTTCCTTCAGGATATTGATATCGGTAAAGTTATAGATGAACCGTTCATCGGCTGTTTCATCCTCACTATATAGATTGAGGTACATCAGCATACTGTTCACTTCTTTTTCGGTGGTCACCCCTGCTTTTATCACTTCCTCCGGAAGTTCGTCCAGCACGGTGGTCACCCGGTTCTGCACATTCACGGCGGCGATGTCCGGATCAGTACCTACCTTGAAGAAAACCTGAATCAACGTATTTCCATTATTGGTCGATACGGAGTTCATGTACGTCATGCCGGCCACCCCATTGATTGCCCTTTCTAATGGAATGGCGACGGCATTGGTACTTACCTCAGCATTTGCCCCGGTATAGCTCGCTGTCACCACTACTGACGGCGGAACAATATCCGGGAACTGCGTAATAGGCAAGGTAAAAAGGGCCAAAAGGCCTAATAAGGTTATGAATATGGAGATGACCAATGATAACACCGGTCTCTTTATAAATTTTTCAAACATCTATCCAATCCCCCCTTTAGTTGTTCATCAGTTTAGGCTGTACCCGCATACCATCCCTTAAGGATTGTACGCCTTCATAAACCACTTTGGTATTTTCTGCCAGCCCATCTTCCACCACGTAGTAATGTCCTACACGGCGCCCGTTCTTAAATGGCGTCATTTGTACCGTGTCGCCTTTTAGGGTATATACATAGGCCTTATCCTGAATTTCCAACACCGATTTCTGATGTACCAATAAAAGGTTGCCGGTTTGGGTTGGTACCCCAATTCTGCCCGTTGCCCCATGTTTCAATAATCCGTCCGGATTAGGGAATTTTGCACGTAGGGAAATAGACCCGGTACTGGATTCAAACTCGCTCTCCACAATTTCAGCCGTGCCCTTATGTGGATACAACGTTCCATTGGCAAGGATCAACTGTACCTCTTTCTTGAAATGATTTCGGTTAAAACTTGGGTCGGATGCGATTTCCAAATATTCAGTTTCCGAAATATCAAAATAGACATTGACCAGTTGTTGGTCTGAAATGCTGGTCAACAAAGAGCCTTCTTCCAATAGGGACCCTTCTCGGAGTAGGATACGATCGATCCGACCATCAAATGGGGCCCTGATTTGGGTATGTGCTAATTTTGTTTTTGCTTGATGTAGAATTGCCTCGGCTTCTTTCACCTTGGCATGGGCCGCTTTTAACTGCACTCGTAATAACTCATATTCGGATCTACTAACAATATTCTTATCGACCAATTTTTGGGTCCTTTCCATTTCCAGTTCCACTTTTTTCACTTCTGCCATCGCTGAATTGACAGCGGCCTGTGCTTGGGCATGATCCGCTTTGTACTCTTCATCGGTCAATGAGAACAGTACCTGACCTTTTCTTACATAAGCCCCTTCATCTACATAGATCTTATTCAAAAACCCAGTCAGTCTAGACCGTAGTTCCACATTCCGTTGCGATTGGATATCGGCAATGTATTCCTTAAAGATAACGGTGTCTTTTTGGATAAGATGAGTAACAGGCACTACTTTGGACGTTGTAGTAGTTTGCTGTTCATTACTATTTGCTGTACAAGCAGCAAAGAAAATTGCACTTCCAACCAATGGAAGCATCAAGAAACGATTCTTCATTATAAAATATAATTCGGGTAATAAAAAAATAGATACACATGGAATTCAGCCATTGCAGACATGCAATGGCCAGGGTTCAATTAAAAAATAGAACCTAGCGAAAGAAATTAGAAAGGTCTGTACCGATACAGAAAACTATAATAGCCGGGAAGGCATAATGTTTTCGAAAGGTAAAAGGGATGGTCTTGGGTTTTGATCAGTTCTTTGACACGAACCAATAACCAGGAAAATATAAGAATAGCGGGCAATAAACCTAAGGATAGGGACATTGCGCGGTAATCATCAAAAATAATATTGGGGACTGCTTCGTCGGAATCCGCGTGCTTCATGTTGAGCACTTCTTCCAACAAAACTTCTACGAATGTTTCATTGGTTTTTACCTCTCCAGAATTTAAGAAGCAGCTGCTGTTCACCTCAAAACAGAGCAAGTTCAGATAACCAAAAAGTGCCAAGAAATGGAACAATCGAAACATGTTACAAAGATACCATGCCGAATATCAATAAAAGCATGAACTCTGTAAAAAAACTGTGATTTTTGGGGTCTCAGCCTATTTTTTAGCGGGTTCTTTCCCCTCTTCCTGCGGTTCATCATCAAAGAGGATTCGAACCGATGGTGTATAGGTATCCTCATGTTGTCCATTCTTGCTCGCCCAAAAGAAGGCGCCAAGAAAGAACAGCGCAATAAGCACACTACAACCGATTAACATAAATATGATGTTCATACCTACAAATTTAAATTAAATTTCTTCGTTTTGCATACCACCGGGTCATCAAACTGGTGAATGAAATGATCGTAACTGTACTGATCGGCATCAAAATAGCCGCAAATAATGGCGACATGGTCCCTTGCACCGCAAAACTCAGACCTATGCTATTATACATCAGGGAAATGATGAAACTCATCTTGATCACTTTCACCGCATCTTTGCTAAAAGCAAAGAATTTGGGCAATTTATCAAAAGATTCCCCATCCAAAATCGCATCACAGCCAGGAGAAAAGTTATTGATATCATCCGATACGGCTATTCCGATATCCGCTTTTCGCAAAGCACCGGCATCGTTCAAGCCATCGCCCAACATACACACTTTATGATCTTGGTTTTGCCTATCATGGATCCGTTCCAATTTTTCCCCCGGTGTCTGATTGAACAACAATTTAGAACCTTGTGGGAAGATCATTTTCAATGCGTCTGCCCGTCGCTCATTGTCACCTGAGATCAGGTGAAGACTATAGGATTCTCCTTTGAATTGATTGATGACGTCTGCCAATCCTGGTCGCCAGGATTGTTCCAAGGTAAAGAAACCCTTGATTGCATCGTTGATCCGTACATATACAACCGATCCTTCCAAATCTACCTTTTGGGATCCCACATAACTGGCACTTCCCAATCGGATGCTATAATCTTGGTATTTTGCAGATTGCCCTCTACCTGCCACCTCTTCATAATCATAAATCGGCAACAATTGCCCCTCCCCTAACCATTTGATGATCTCTCGGCTCAAAGGGTGGTTGGAATTTCGACAGAGGGAATAGATCAGGTTCTTATCCAAACTGGATAAAGATCCTTCAAAATACATACTGGAGGCATTTGGTGAGGATATGGTTCCTGTTTTATCAAAGACCATGGCATCGATGGCAGCCATCTGCTCGATAGCAGCTGTATTCTTGATATACAGTTTATTCTTATCAAAGATGCTCAATGCTGCGGAAAGGGTAAATGGCGAACTTAATGCCAAGGCACAAGGGCAGGCAATAATCAAAACGGCCGTAAAGGCTGCCCAAGCTTTATCCGCATTTCCACCAAGTAACCAATATGCACAGGAAACAAAGGCCACTGCCAAAAGACCGATGGTAAAATATTTACTGATATAGCCAATGAAGGTGTCGAATTTCTTTTCGTACTGTTTAAAACTGTCGTTGTTCCACAGTTTGGTCAGGTAACTTTGGGAAACCGCTTTCACCACTTCCAGCTCGATGGCTTCTCCCATCTGCCGCCCACCCGCATAGACGACTTCGCCCAATACCTTTTCAACAGGTTTACTTTCTCCGGTTACAAAACTGAAATCCACGGATGCATGCCCATTCAATAAAATCGCATCTGCCGGAATGATTTCATTGTTCCTTACCAAGATCCGGTCGCCCACCTGCAGATCTCCGATCTGCGTAGGTTTTTCAGTATGCTCCTTGATCACGGTCACGGCTACCGGAAAATAAGAACGGTAATCCCTTTCAAAGGAGATGTGGTAATAGGTACGCTGCTGCACCCATTTACCGATCAGGATAAAGAACACCAAACTACATAGGGTATCCATAAATCCAGCTCCTGTTTGGGAAATAATTTCGTATGCCGAACGGAAGAAGAGCACAAATATTCCTAATGCCAAAGGAACATCCAGGTTTAAGCGCTTTTGTTTTAAACTGATCCAGGCAGATTTAAAATAATCCGACGCACTATATAATAATACCGGAAGGCCAAAGGCCAGGTTCATATAGCCAAAGAAATTGGCGTATTGTTTTTCGAAGGCCGCCATTCCGAAATATTCCGGAAAGGAGATCATCATGGAATTTCCGAAACAGAACCCCGCTACGACGATTTTGGCGATGAGCTTGTTCTGATTGAATTTCTTCCCTTCCTTAACCACATCCTGAAGGGTGATCTTCGGGTCGTAACCAATATTATGGAGCAGCCCCACCAATTCCCGTAGGGAAATTTCCTTTTTATGGAACGTAATACTGGCCTGTTTTTTCATGAAATCTACTTGGGATGTCTTCACGCCAGGATTCAGTTTATACAGGTTTTCCAATAACCAGATACAGGAACTGCAATGGATGGCAGGTACGTAAAAGGTGATAATGGCCATTTCCTCATCTTGGTAATCCACCAATTTGGCAACAATATTGGGTTCGTCCAAGTAGGAAAGATCCTCTTTTTGGTTCTTTTGGGATTTACCGGGATGGGTATTGTATTTATAATAACTTGCTAGGTTGTTTTCATTGAGGATCTGGTAGACTGTTTGACAGCCCAAACAGCAGAAATCATGATCATCCAGCACATAGGCTGTTTCTTCCACCTGATCACCACAGTGGTAACAGCTGGTATTCAATTTTAATTTACTGTTGATCGCCATTCCAATCTCCTGATAAATTGTTTTAAAGATTCGTTTTTGAAATCGCTTATATCGCTTGGCTGAATAGATTCTCTCTTTCCTTCGTACGTTGCAAACGCACATCAAAAGCCATACACACATTTCTCAAGAAGGACTTTCCTACTTCAGTGATCTGAACTTCCAGGCCCTTGATTTCGGCAAGTCCATCCAACTGTAAAGGTTGAAGTCTATCTAAGATACCGATATTTATCTCTTCATGAGGTTTTAGGGATACTTTTCCCCTACACATCATATCCAAAATATATTGTCTTACCAGAACATCTTCTTCATTCAACAAATGACCTTTAAAAACCGGTAATTTATTTTCGGCAATCAGTTTATGGTATTCCTCTACCGTTTTCACATTCTGCGCAAAAGCGGTCCAAGCATCCGAGATCGAAGAAACCCCTAAACCGATCAACAAAGGCGTATACCTATCGGCATAGCCCATGAAATTACGGTGCAAGGTTCCATTTTTGGATGCTTTATACAGTTCATCGGCCGGTTTTGCAAAGTGGTCCATACCCACATCTTCAAAACCAGCTTCCTGTATCATCTGTTTTCCAAGTTTATATAAATTTAACTTTTCTTCGCCAACTGGCAAATCATGTTCAGTAAATCTTCGTTGGCCAGGTTTGATCCAAGGCACATGGGCATAGCTATAGAAAGAGATCCGATCCGGGTTAAGGATCAAGGAATGTTCGATGGTCATTCTCACCGATTCTGCAGTTTGCAGCGGAAGACCATAGATCAGGTCAAAATTGATAGAGTCATAACCAATGGCTCTGGCGTCCTTCATCACCCGTGCAACATCCTCTACGGTCTGATGCCTATTGATGATGAACTGGACTTTTTCGTCAAAATCCTGGATCCCTAAACTGAGGCGTTTGAAACCTAAGTCGTATAATGTTTTTAAATGTTCGTAAGTCGTATTCGCAGGATGGGCTTCAAAAGAAAAAGAAGCGCCTTCCGCACGTTGATTTCCCTCCATCAATCCATCAATCAGCCGGTGCAGGTTTTCGGCCTGGAAAAAAGTTGGTGTGCCACCACCAAGATGGATTTCCGCAATTATCAAAGATTCATTGCCCAGAATCTCCTTATACATTTTCCATTCCTTCAAGAGGGAGGTGATATAAGGATCTTCTACCTGATGGTTTTTGGTAATTCGCGTGTTGCATC
Source organism: Sphingobacterium sp. 1.A.4 (assembly GCF_002734245.1). Taxonomy (NCBI): domain Bacteria; kingdom Pseudomonadati; phylum Bacteroidota; class Sphingobacteriia; order Sphingobacteriales; family Sphingobacteriaceae; genus Sphingobacterium; species Sphingobacterium sp. 1.A.4. The sequence goes on along the minus strand of NZ_PEAZ01000054.1, from coordinate 27,603 downwards.
CACAATAGGTACACAGGCTTTCGCAAAAAGGTAAATGTACATAGATACTGATCCCCTGTTCTTTGGAATCCTTAAAATTTTCGGAGACCCTTAATCTCCAGTCTTGTTCGTTGAAGTGGTCATTTTCCCAAAAAGGAACAGTTGGGTAGCTGGTATATCGAGGTGCTGCCACATTGTATTTATGAATGAGGGCATTGAATCTATCTATTTCCATATTAACCGAATTTCATTTTGTTTGCGCAGTCCATCTTGCATTGGCAGGCATCTCCTGCACAACCGCCGACCATCCATTGGGTAAGGTTTTGGATGGTTCTTTTGGCAATATCTTCTAAGGATGTTTCAAAAGGGACGTTGGCTACATGCATTTTCAACTCACCTGCGAAATCCAGATCGATATGTTCGGTGGTGGAAGATCGTGTGACAATACTTTTCACACCTATCCTGCTCAATTCCGCCAACATGACCCGATCTAATATATCACGTTCAGATATGATAACAGCTTCCTTTCCCAAAGCATAATGCATTGTACTGAAATTCAATTCATTGGTCACCAAAGTCAGATCATGGACCTTCGCATTCGCTATGGCCAAGTATTCCTTTTCGGGACCTAAAATGTTATATGCAATCACTCTCATCCTTAAGTTAGATATATAAACCATTCAAAGGTACTGTATACATTCACTATATTCAGTGAACTGCATCAGCCCAGAAAGTGATATATATCACGGTTTAAGGAGCCAGCTTATTGTTTGATATTCTTTAATCGTACGACGGAGAATATGCGGATCGCATTTCCTTCTTTGGTTAAAAGTTTTTCATCTTTAAAATCAGCCAACATGCGGCTAATGGTTTCATTGGCAGTACCCGCTAAAGCAGCAAGGTCGTCCCGGGAAATTTTGATGGTGACTTCATCATTTGCCGATCCTGATTTTTCCGCAACATTGACCAAGGCATTGGCCACACGCTTACGAACAGAATCATAGGCAAAGCCGAGCATCTGCTCCTCTTTTTCTAAAATATTCTGGGATAATACCTTAATCAATTTAGAGGCAATCGCTGGTTTTTTATAGAGCAGTTCAAAGAAATTGTCCTTATGGATAAGGGCGATTTCCGCATCTTCCAGGATGGAGGTATTGTCGCCATATTTGGTGTTCAGCAACACCGATTCCAGGCCGAAAAATTGATCCTCAATGTAGATATTGGTGGATAATTCCCTACCATCCTTATAATTTAGAAAACTGCGAACCTTTCCCTTTTTGATATAATACACATAAAGCGGGGTGTCACCAGCTTCATAGATGGTCTGTTTCTTTTTAATGGTCTTCATTCGGCCATGGCTTGCCAGGTCCTGAAGCAGGTAGGCTTGTTCCTGTTCATCCAATCGGAAACTATCTGCCGATGGTACGGCCTTGGCTTGGATCTGCGAACGTTTTTTGAACCTACTTTCAATAGCATTCAGCAATTCCAGGTCATCGAATGGTTTGGTCAGGTAATCATCTGCCCCCATTTCCATGGCTTTTCTCACATCGGCCTTTTCCGACTTGGCCGTCAGAAAAATAAAAGGGATATCTTGGGTATTTTCGTGTTTGCTCAACATATACAATACCCCATAACCATCCAGTTCAGGCATCATGATATCGCAAAGAATCATATCAGGGCGATGTTTGATCGCCAGGTCTACGCCTGTTTTTCCTTCAGGAGCCACCATGACCGAATACTCTCCGGTCAATTCCAGGATTTCTGCTGTACTTTCCCTGATATCACTATTATCTTCAATAATTAAGATTCTTCTTTTTTCCATTCTTATTGGATGAAATTCATTTTAAAAATTGCGCCTTCATTCACGGCGGACCAATATTCCATTTTACCGCCCATGAGTTCAACATAGCGTTTCACGATGTTCAGCCCCAAACCGGTACCAGGGATATTGCCTGTATTATTTGCCCGGAAGAAAGGTTCGAACAGGTTTACCTGATCTTCCAATGGGATACCAATACCATTGTCCTTTACGGTTACCACAAGCGAATCCTTGCCGATCTCCGTATTAAACTCAATGAAGGTATCTTCTCCGGAATATTTTATGGCATTGGAAATCAAGTTGATGATGCTGTTTTTCAACAGATTAGGATCGATAAAGAAGTTCGCCTCTTCGCCCGTATGTTGGTAGATGATATGTTGGTTCTTTTTACAGATCATCTGCATTTCTTCTGCGATCTCTTCACCCAACTGTACCATGTTCACATCGCTTTTATTGACCACGACGACTCCCGCTTCCAGTTTTTCTAAGTTCAGAAAATCATTGAGGATCGTATTCAACAATTGAACAGAATTCTTGATCCGATTGGTATGCTTTTCAATGGGAGCATATTCCGATTTTTCAACATAGCGATCAATCAAGGAGGCCGACAATTGCACAGAGCTCAATGGAGTCCGGAATTCATGGGATGCCATAGAAACAAATCTTGATTTCAATTGGTTCAATTCCTTTTCCTTTTCAAGGGAAACACTAACATCGGCTTTCGCCTTTTCCAGCTCGGAAACCAATTTGATCAGGTCTTTTGTTCTTTCCCGCACATTCCATTCCAATTCTTGGGTATGTTTCTTTAGTTCGATCTCGGCTTTCTTCTCTTTGGTCAGGTCATGCACGAATCCGGTAAAGATCTTCCGATCCTTATAGAACACTTCGCTAACTGCCAAACGGAAAGGGAAGGTTGTACCATCTTTTTTCAGTCCCCGCACTTCCCTACCGATACCTATAATCCGTTTGTGACCTGTTTCTTCATAGTTTGAAATATAACGGTCATGATTGGAACGGTCTGGCTCAGGCATCAACATAGAAATATTATTCCCGATCACCTCTTCGGCATCATATCCGAAGAGTTCTAATGCGGCAGGGTTGATGCTTTCCACATTTCCATGGTTATCAATGGTAATAATCCCATCGATGGCATTTTCAATGATAGCTTCGAGTAACTTGGCGGTTTCCAATAATCTTTATTTTACAAGTTTTTTATACTTAATTCTTTTCGGACCTACATCACCTAAACGTTTCTTTCTGTTCTCTTCGTATTCGGTATAATTTCCTTCGAAGAAGTAGACTTGCGAATCCCCTTCAAAGGCAAGAATATGCGTACAGATGCGGTTTAGGAACCAACGGTCGTGGGAGATGATCACTGCACATCCACCGAAATTCTCCAAACCTTCTTCCAAGGCTCGCAGGGTATTCACATCGATGTCATTGGTCGGCTCATCGAGTAATAGCACATTGGATCCCTTTTTCAAGGTAATGGCCAAGTGTACCCTATTTCGTTCACCACCGGATAATACAGCGATTTTCTTCTGTTGGTCGGCGCCATTGAAATTGAATTTGGAAACATAAGCACGGGAATTCACCGGACGATTTCCTAATTGGATGTTCTCATTTCCATCGGTAATATTTTCCCAAACGGATTTGTTGGCATCCAGATCATCGTGCATCTGGTCTACATAGCCCAGAGCCACGGTCTCTCCTACCCGGAATGTTCCCGAATCTGGTTCTTCCTGACCTGTGATCAATCGGAAAAGGGTCGTTTTACCGGCACCATTTGGACCGATAATACCCACAATACCTGCTGGAGGAAGGGAGAAGCTTAAATTTTCAAATAAGATCCGATCGCCATAGGCTTTGGATACATTGGTTGCTTCGATCACCACATTGCCTAATCGAGGGCCTGGAGGAATGAACAGCTCCAATTTCTCTTCGCGTTCTTTGGTTTCCTCAGAGGCTAATTTTTCATAATTATGTAATCGGGCTTTGGATTTGGCATGTCTGGCTTTTGGTGCCATTTTTACCCATTCCAATTCGCGTTCTAATGTTTTCTGACGCTTGGTTTCCTGTTTTTCTTCCTGAGCCAATCGTTTGGCTTTCTGATCTAACCAGGAAGAATAATTCCCTTTCCAAGGAATACCTTCACCACGGTCTAATTCCAGGATCCAACCGGCCACATTATCCAAGAAATAACGGTCGTGGGTTACGGCGATTACCGTACCTTTATATTGCTGTAAATGTTGCTCTAACCAATCGATGGATTCGGCATCCAGGTGGTTGGTAGGCTCATCCAACAACAAGACATCTGGTTCTTGCAATAAAAGACGACATAACGCCACCCTTCTTCGCTCACCCCCTGACAAATTGGCAATTAAGGTATCCGGCTCTGGACAACGTAAAGCATCCATGGCGCGTTCCAATTTCGAATCCAATTCCCAGGCATTGCTCGCATCGATCATATCCTGTAACTCGCCTTGCCTAGCCAATAATTTATCCATTTCATCAGGATTCTCATAGACTTCCGGCAGACCAAACTTTTCATTGATATCTTCATATTCCTGAAGGATGGCTTTTGTTTCAGCAACACCTTCTTCCACAATCTCCAATACCGTCTTTGTTTTATCCAATTCGGGTTCCTGTGCTAAATAACCTACAGAATAACCTGGTGAGAACACCACTTCGCCCTGGTAGGATTTATCGATACCGGCGATGATTTTCAATAGGGAAGATTTTCCGGAACCATTTAAACCAATGACCCCTATTTTAGCTCCATAGAAAAAGGATAGATAGATATTCTTGAGTACTTGCTTGGATGGCGGGTGAATTTTATTCACGCCTGCCATGGAAAAGATAATTTTCTCGTCTGACATAAGGATGATGAAACTTTTTCCACAAAGATAATGGAATTACTGACAATTTGATAGTATTCGCGCTATGGTCTAATTGTTGATAAAAATATAAAGTAACAAAAGGGTGTAAAGGGTATTTTTATTACATTTATACAATTATCACCCGATTTAATAGAGAAAGGAATTTAATGGAAGCAAAATTTTCACCCCGGGTCAAAGACGTGATCTCGTACTCTCGAGAAGAAGCACTTCGCTTAAGACACGAGTATATAGGCACAGAGCATTTATTACTTGGTCTTATCCGTGAGGGCGATGGAGTAGCGATCAAGATATTGAAGAATATCGGCGTTGACATGGCCGCTGTAAGGCAAGCCATAGAGGAGGCCGTTATGGGGCCTTCTGTTTCCCGTACATCGATCAGTAACATGCCACTGACTAAACAGGCAGAAAAAGTATTGAAGATTACCTATTTGGAAGCTAAGATATTTAAGAGTGATATTATTGGAACCGAACATTTATTATTGGCCATCCTACGGGATGAGGATAATATTGCTTCACAGATTTTATCACAGTTCAATGTTTCCTACAATGTTTTCAAAACAGAAGTAGAACAGAATGCGACCAGCATCACCGATGAGGCATCGAATTCGCCTTCCGGAGGTGATGAGGATTATAACGAAGAAGAATCGCAATTTACAACCCCTAAGAAGGTTTCTGATATCAAATCGAAAACTCCAGTTTTGGATAATTTCGGTCGTGACTTGACGAAAGCAGCGGAGGAAGGTAAATTGGATCCGATCGTTGGTCGTGAAAAAGAAATTGAACGAGTATCTCAGATTCTTTCCAGAAGGAAGAAGAACAATCCGATTTTGATTGGAGAACCAGGAGTAGGTAAATCAGCCATTGCTGAGGGATTGGCTTTACGGATTATCCAACGGAAGGTTTCTCGTGTGCTATTCAATAAACGTGTAGTTACCCTAGATTTGGCATCCTTGGTTGCAGGTACAAAATACCGCGGTCAGTTTGAAGAGCGGATGAAAGCGGTGATGAACGAATTGGAAAAATCACCAGATGTTATATTGTTCATTGATGAGATCCACACCATTGTTGGTGCTGGAGGTGCATCAGGTTCATTGGATGCATCGAACATGTTCAAACCGGCATTGGCTCGTGGAGAGATCCAATGTATCGGGGCAACTACCTTGGATGAATACCGTCAGTATATAGAGAAAGATGGCGCATTGGATCGTCGTTTCCAAAAGGTAACAGTGGAGCCGACTACCTATGATGATACGATCGAGATTTTGAACCGTATCAAGGACAAGTATGAGGAACACCACAATGTAACCTATACCCCAGAAGCCATCGAGGCGTGTGTGTCTTTGACTACGCGCTATATTACGGATCGTTTCTTACCAGACAAGGCTATCGATGCCTTGGATGAATCAGGTTCTCGTGTACACTTGAACAATATCCATGTCCCTCAGAGTATCATCGATATCGAAGAGAAGATAGAGGATGTGAAAGTAGAGAAGAACAAGGTCGTTCGTTCGCAGAAATATGAAGAAGCTGCTAAACTTCGTGATACCGAGAAAAAATTGATCGAGGAATTAGAGAAGGAAAAAACAGCTTGGGAAGCGGAAACCAAAACCAAACGATATACCGTAACGGAAGATAATGTGGCCGAGGTAGTATCCATGATGACTGGTATTCCAGTTCAACGTGTGAACCAAACGGACAGCCAGAAATTATTGAACATGGGCGATTCCATGAAAGGTCGTATCATCGGCCAGGATGATGCTGTTCAGAAATTGGTGAAAGCGATCCAACGTACCAGAGCAGGATTGAAAGATCCGAAGAAACCTATTGGTTCCTTCATCTTCTTAGGTCCGACCGGCGTTGGTAAAACGGAATTGGCAAAAGAACTTGCCCGTTTCATGTTTGATTCAGAAGATGCATTGATTCAGATCGACATGAGTGAATATATGGAGAAATTCGCGGTATCCCGCTTGGTGGGAGCGCCTCCAGGATATGTTGGTTATGAAGAAGGAGGTCAGTTGACCGAGAAGGTTCGTCGTAAGCCGTATGCAGTTGTCTTGTTGGATGAGATCGAAAAAGCTCACCCGGATGTTTTCAACCTGTTGTTACAGGTTTTGGACGAAGGACAGTTGACTGATAGTTTGGGTCGTAAGGTGGACTTCCGCAATACCATTATTATCATGACTTCGAACATTGGTGCACGCCAATTGAAAGAGTTTGGTCAAGGGGTTGGTTTCACAACCGCTGCGAAAGAGAACCAAGCTGATTCTCATTCCAGAGGTGTGATTGAAACGGCTTTAAAACGTGCTTTTGCACCGGAGTTCTTGAACCGTATTGATGATGTTATTGTCTTCAACTCGTTGAACAAAGATCATATCTTCAAAATCATTGATATTGAATTGAAATCTTTATTCGCCCGTATCGAAGCATTGGGACATCCGATCAACTTGACAGAGAAAGCGAAGAACCATATTGCGGAGAAAGGTTATGACAGTAATTTTGGAGCCCGTCCGTTGAAACGTGCGATCCAGAAATATTTGGAAGACCCGATCGCAGAGGAGATCCTTAAAGGAGATCTGAAAAATGGGGACACTATTTTGGTGGATTACAATGAAGAAAAACAAGAAATTGTGGTTTCTTCTGCCGGAAAAAACCAGAAGGACGATTCTTCTTTAGCCTCTGAATCTAAGGATAATAAGAAAAAAGACTAAGGTCAATTTTGTATAGGAAAGGCCGGATGATACTCATCCGGCTTTTTTTATGGCAAAATATTTGTTAAAAAGGTTTAAACTTTTTGGGGTTTGGGTTGTCTTAACCCATAAGAAACAGATTAATAACAATATAATAACTCTTCTCATGAAAAAACTTTTATTAGCCTTTGCAATTGCAACAGCAAGTTTGGTCAGCTTTAGTTCTTGTACTAAAGAGGTAATGGATCCGAACTCTACTAGGACTTATACGTATGTGTATACTATTGAACCTTCAGCTTGGAAAGCAATTACTGCTGATCGTCCAACTTATGAATTAATCATTGATGAGCCGGATTTAGATGAAGTAATTTTTGAAGATGGAATTGTAAGTGTAGCAGCTTTATTTGAGAGTCATTCCAATCTTTATGAGCTTTTGCCAGGAACCATTCGTGATTACCATTTCACTGCGAACTATGCTGTTGGATCGGTTGCTGTTTATGCGGAATATAGAGGTACTGGAGCACCTGTTAGACCTGAAAAAATGTTAATCAAAGTTGGATTGACGGAGGGTTTAGTAGGTAATTAGATATACTCGTCATTGCGAGGTTTTCGCTAATGCGAGGAGCCATTCGTCATTGCGAGGAACGAAGCAATCTTTCGATTAGTGTAAAGATTGCTTCGTTCCTCGCAATGACGGGTAAAGTTCCTCGCAATGACGTAAAATTCCTCGCAAGGACGTTTTTTTTACTTCAACATCTCCCGTGCATGCTGTACAGCCGTGGCTTCCGGATTCGCTCCACTTAACATCTGCGCAATTTCCATTACCCTCTCCTCCTTATCCATCAACACAATATTAGACTTTGTTTTTTCGCCTTTATCTTCTTTATACACTTTAAAGTGGCTATATCCCTGTGAAGCAATCTGAGGTAAATGCGTAATACTGATCACCTGCATATTCTCCGCCAGTTCTTCCATCAATTCCCCAACCCTTAAAGCCACCTCTCCCGATATCCCCGTATCAATCTCATCAAAAATTATCGTAGGCAATGCCGAAGTTTTTGCCACCAGCGACTTAATCGCCAACATCACCCTCGACAACTCCCCTCCCGAAGCTACCTTATGAATAACCTGCAAAGATTGCCCCTTATTTGCCGAAAACAGAAAGGAAACTTCATCCTGTCCCGTCGATTTAAATTTATCCAATCTTTTCAGTTCCACCCTCAATTGCGCATGTGGCATTCCCACTCTCGCCAATACCTGTGTCACCTCCTTCTCCAATATCTTAGTCGCCTTCTCCCGGTTCAAGCTGATCTTTTCCGCTTTGGTTTGCAGCTCTGCAAATACAACTTCCAAACTTTTCTTCAATGCTTCGATCTTTTCTTCCAAATCCGAAGAAGACTGCATTTTGCCTTCCAATTCTTCACGCAATTTAATCAACCCTTCCACATGATCCACCCGATGCTTTTTCTGAAGATCATAAAGCACCGTTAAACGTTCATTTATCAAGGTCAATCTTTCTTCATCCATGCTTACCCCATCCGCGATCTGCTCCACTTCTGCTGCAATATCCTTCAATTCAATGATCACGGATTGCATGCGTTCATTTATATGTTCAGCAGAAGGCAAATATCGGATTCCTTGCTGCACCGCATTAGATGCAGCTTTCAGACTATCCAATACATTGATCTCTTCCCCTTGAAGGACTTGACCTGCTGCATGGAATTGGCGCTTGATCTCTTCCGCGTTCTCCAATTGGCTCTGCTCGGCTTCCATTTCAGCCTGCTCCCCTTCCTGCAGATTCGCCTGTTCCAATTCATTGAAAATAAATTGCTGATAATCGTATTCCGCCCTGGATTTTGCCAGGTCCTCTTCCATATCTTTAAGCTCCTGACTGGACTTTTTATAGCTTTGGTATTGTTGTTTATAATCCTGCAACAGGTCAGTATGCTGGGCTACAGTATCCAATACCAATAACTGAAAAGCTTCGGTATTGATCTGTAAGGTGGCATGCTGGGAATGGATATCGATCAATCGCTCGCCTAATACTTTCAAGGTCTGCAAGGTCACGGGTGTATCATTTACAAATGCACGGGATTTTCCGTCGGCATGAAGTTCGCGACGGATAATGGATAAGTCATCATAATCCAGATCAAGCTGCTGAAAGAGGTCCTGCAACTGATAATGCTGCACATCAAAATGTCCTTCAATGATACATTTTGATTTTTCATCAAAAAAATGTTTGCTTTCGGCACGGTTGCCAAGGATAAGCCCCAATGCCCCCATAATGATGGATTTACCGGCTCCGGTTTCCCCGGTAATGATATTGAGTTTATGGTCGAATGAAATATCCAATGCATCTATCAATGCATAGTTTTTTATCAGCAGTTTACTTAACATGTATGTTTTGACTTACCCTCAAATATAGTTAATTCTGTTTCCAACGGGAAATTTGAATATTTTATATTATTAATTCTAATGTTAAACTAATATGTTTGTAGTTCATGCCGGATTTTAGCAAACAGTTGAGCAAGTATATTCCAGAAGCTGCAGCGCCGATCATTTCCCAATGGATCAATGATACTGCCTGTAGGTTCAAGGTGACCAAATCACGGAGTTCAAAACTCGGCGATTATCGTTCGCCATTCAAAAATGAACCCCATCAGATTACCATTAACCATGATTTGAATCCATTTTCTTTTCTCATCACTACGGTTCATGAATTTGCCCATCTGAAAACCTGGCAGAACCACAAGAACAAGGTTAGGCCACATGGGACGGAATGGAAGAATAACTTTAAGGGATTAATGGATCCCTTCATCAGATTGAATCTATTTCCGGCAGATGTGACCAGCGCTTTGGTCAAGTATATGAACAATCCGGCAGCTTCTAGCTGCACCGATCTGAATCTATACAAGACGTTGAAAAACTATGACAGCAAACGGGAGGAGATCGTGACGATTGACACGCTGGAGTTCCAACAGTACTTCAGTATCAAGAGCGGAAGGGTATTCCAGAAACAGGAGAAACTTCGAAAAAGGTATAAATGCCTGGAGGTTTCTACCCAGCGGATCTACCTGTTCCATCCTATTGCTGAAGTTTTTCCGATAGAAAAACCATAAAACCATTAAAAATGAAAAAAACGACCTATTTTTTTGCTGCGGCTTTACTGGGTTTGGTGTCCTGTAAATCAGGTTCCGAATCTGGAAGCTTTGATAGCAGTAAGTTGGATTCCACAGCCATCCATGCCATCACGGAGGAGGGCTTCAAAAACTATGTGGCCACTTTAGCATCAGATGAATTTTTGGGAAGAAAACCCTTTACAAAAGGTGATACCCTTACGGTCAATTATATCCAAGAGCAGTTTAAAGCCTTGGGCTTAGCACCAGGGAACGGAGATTCTTATTTCCAAGAGGTGCCTATGGTGGAGATCGACGCAAAGCCAGTGGAGAATACGCTTACCTTCAAAGGGAAAAATACCGATGTTACGGTTGATTTTCTGGATGATTATGTGATTGGTTCGCCAAGGATGGAAGAGCACATCCAGGTAGAAAATACAGAGCTGGTTTTTGCAGGATTTGGAATCGTGGCACCAGAATATAATTGGAATGATTACGAGGGTTTGGATGTGAAAGGAAAGACCGTTGTGGTGATGGTTTCTGATCCTGGCCGCTATGATAAAAATCTGTTTAAAGCAGATACCATGACCTATTATGGTCGCTGGACCTATAAATTTGAGGAAGCATCCAGACAGGGTGCTGCAGGTGTCCTGATCATCCATGAAACGGCTGCTGCCAGCTACGGTTGGAATGTGGTAAGAGGTGGTTGGACTGGTCCGCAATTGTCATTGGTTCCTGAAAACAAAGGAAAGAACCAAGTGGCTTTTCAAGGTTGGGTAACAGGTGAAACAGCAAACAAATTATTCAAGGCTGCTGGTTTGGATCCGAAGGTTATGGAAGATGCCAAGAAAAAAGGATTTAAGGCTGTTCCGATGAATCTAACCACGAACGTCTCCTTAAAGAACAGTTTCCGGGAATCGAAATCAAATAATGTACTGGCAAAGATCGAAGGAAGCAAACGTGCCGATGAAACGATTATATATACCGCACATTGGGACCATTTAGGAATTGGAGAGGTATCCAACGGAGATTCCATCTTCAATGGTGCGATAGACAATGCGACCGGTGTGGCTGCTTTGTTTGAAATCGCAAAGGCTTTCAAAGCCGCAAAGGTAAAACCGGAAAGAACGATCGTATTTTTAGCTGTAACGGCTGAGGAACAAGGATTATTGGGCTCCCAATATTATGCGGAACATCCCATTTTCCCATTGAACAAAACAGTAGCCAACCTGAACATGGATTCCTTTAATCCCGTTGGAGCACAAAATGGGTTTTCGGTGGTAGGAACCGGACAGACGGAACTGGAGGATTATGCCATCAGATCGGGCGAGAAATTCGGTAGAACCTTAAAACCTGAAGGAAGTCCGACCTCTGGTGGATTTTACCGTTCGGATCATTTCAACTTTGTGAAACAGGGAATTCCTGGATTATATATGGGCAGTGCGGGAGATTATTTAGAAACGGATACCGCTGCCTTAGCTACCCGTCGGAATGCACTGGCCGGAAGATACCATGCGGTAACCGATCAACTGGATGAAAACTGGAAATTTGATGGGATAATCGCGGATACCAGGTTATTCTTTGACATAGGATATACCCTATCCATGGAAAATACCTTCCCTAATTTCAAAGCTAAGTCAGAGTTTAAAGAATTAGGCGACAAACGACTTTCAAAATAGTATATTTGTGATTGAAATTTATAGAAACTATGCTACATCTACATTCCACATTAGCAATTGTATTGCTACTTGCCTTAGTGGTCGCGATCTTGATCACCTTAGCTAATTATGCGGGCAACAAACCTTTCAACCGTAAGATTGCTTTGATCGGATTGATCAGTGCCCACTTACAATTGATTATTGGTTTTATACTATACTTCACTTCCTCAAGAGGTTTTGAGAACCTTTCGGGCGAAACCATGAAGGATAGTGTTTCCAGGTTGTACACCGTTGAACATCCTATCGCGATGGTTCTTGCGATCGTATTGATTACTATTGGATATTCTAAAGCAAAGAAAATTGCGGATCCTAAAAAAGCAAACCAAACGGTTTTGATTTTTTATGTATTGGGTTTGATCTTGGCTTTATCAAGAATTCCATACGCTACTTGGTCGATCTTAAACTAATTGGAAAGCGGAATTTCCAATTGAAAATATAAATTGGGCTCTGGTCTGGAAACATCGCCCATAAAAAAAGGCCTTGGATCAAATGATTCAAGGCCTTTTAAATATCCTTAGTTTAGACTTTCGAGTTTTAAAACCCTTTAGGAATAAACCTTATTTTTTTCCGAAACCTAAGATTGCGAAAACAACTCTGAATGCTAAGAAAGAAGCAATAATGATAGCAATGTTAGCAATCCAAGAGAATATAGATCCCATCTGTCCCAAAGCCGGGATTACATCTGGTACAAAACGGATGAATACCCCTACTAAACCGATTACGATAGCAATGGTTAATTGAACATAATATTCGGTACGGTTTGCGTTATTGTCCGTATGTTTTGCTGGTCTTTCTACTGTTGTATTTTCCATAATTGTTAAATCCTAATAAAAGCTGCACAAATGTACAAAAGTATGTGAGCTATTAAAAATAATAATGAGAATAAATTGAGGTATATGATCCTTGTTGATCAATTATTTTCCCAACGCTTGTTCCAAGTCAGCGATTAAATCTTCCGCATCCTCTACCCCAACGGACAATCGCAATAAATTATCTACCACACCCACTTTTTCACGAGCTTCCTTGGGAATAGATCCGTGGGTCATGGTGGCAGGATGGTTGATCAGTGACTCTACACCACCTAGCGATTCGGCCAAGGTAAACACCTTGAATTGCGAAGCGATTCGGAATGTTTCCTGCAGATCAGCACCTTTCAATACAATGGAAACCATTCCTCCGAAGTCCTTCATCTGTTTTTTGGCCACCTCATGACCTGGATGGTCTGTAAATCCTGGCCAGTAAATCTTTTCGATCTTAGGATGATTTTTAAGGTATTCAGCGACTGCCCTTCCATTTTCACAATGTGCTCTCATCCGAAGATGTAAGGTTTTTATACCACGTAACACCAAGAATGCGTCCTGAGGACCTGGAGTTCCACCACAGGCATTATAATAAAACCATAATTGTTTATATAGCTCTTCATCATTGACGATCAATGCGCCCATGACCACATCGGAGTGACCTCCCAGATATTTGGTCACGGAATGCATAACGATGTCAGCTCCCAGATCCAATGGATTCTGTAAGTAAGGCGATGCAAAGGTATTATCTACTGCATATAAGGCATTGCTTGCTTTTGCGATTTCAGCAATAGCGGCAATATCTGCCAATTTTAAGGTCGGATTGGTCGGTGTTTCTACCCAGATCAACTTGGTCTTATCGCTCACCGCTGCCCTTACCGCCTCTGGATCGGAGGTATTCACAAATTTAAATACGATTCCCAATGGCTCGTAAACCTTGGTAAAAATACGGTAAGAACCACCATATAGATCATCACCGGTTACCACTTCATCGCCCGGTTTCAATAAACGCAATACACAATCGGTAGCCGCCATCCCACTGGAAAAGGCTAAACCGTGTTTTCCGTTTTCTAAAGCCGCAAGGCAATCTTCCAATGCTTTACGGGTAGGGTTGGTACCTCTGGAGTACTCAAATCCTTTATGGTCGCCTGGCGATTTTTGTTGGTAAGTTGATGTTTGGTATATCGGAGTCATTACCGCCCCTGTTGTAGGGTCTGATTCTTGACCAGCATGAATTGCTTTGGTTGCAAACTTATAATTCATATCTGTAAATTTTAATCTGACTAAGTTATTAAAAATACAATGGAGAAGGATATTTAAATCCATAATTCAACTCCTGTGCGATTTTATTGCCTGAAACGATCTTCTGAAATCTGTTTTCCGGTTGGAAACCGAGAGGCTTTTTATAACCGTATTTTTCTGCCGAGGCAAGGATTACTTCTTTTTTCAAAGGATGTTCAGGTGTTACCAGGTTATATATGGTTTCTTTTAAACCCTTGTGCAGTGCCTGATCCAGTACCCCACAAACATCTTCCAAATGGATAAAATTGGCAGGTTGATCTCCAGTCTGGACGATTCTGTCCTCAAAATATTTTGCAAAAATGCGTTGTTTGCCAAATAGACCACCCAAGCGGAAGACATGGGTATTAGGTAATTTCAACATTGCTTCTTCTGCCATAAGTAATTTGGGGTTCAATTGTGTTGTCTGATGATTGGATTCATCAAAAAAACCATCCATATCGGGATAGATGCCTACCGAACTCAGAAAAATATGTTGCTCGAATTCAAGTCTACTTAATAAAGAATAAACATTTGAAAATCGGATTTGGAGCTCTTCAACTGTATTTCTATTGGTTGCTGGAATGGATGTCAATATGAGATCAAAAGGACCGAAGTTTTTCAAGCTTTCCGCAAGAATATTTTCTGGGTTGGATTCTATTGTATTGGACGCCTTATTTATTGCTCCATCAAAATTATGGACATAGGCAAAAATACCATCGTTTTTAAGGCGATGGTATTTTTCTTCAGTAGTCGTGGTCGCCCAGACTTGATTCATATTTTTAAGCTGTAGATGGGCAAACTCTTCGGCCAACCATCCACAGCCCAATATCAAAATTCTTTTCATTAATAAGCCTTTGCGAAAAGCACTCTTTTATTAGAAGGTTTACCAGTGAAAATACAAACACCTTCTTCGTCTTTTGCATCCAATGGAATACAACGGATAGTTGCTTTGGTTTCCTCTTTCACACGTTTCTCCGTTTCTACGGTTCCATCCCAATGACAGGAAATAAAGCCACCCTTTTCTTCCAAAACCTGTTTGAACTCATCATATGAATTAACTTCAGTAATATGGGTATCTCTGAAGTTCAATGCTTTTTGGTAAATATTATCTTGGATTTCATCTAGCAACCCAATGATTCGTTCTGCCAAACCATTTTGTTCTACTGTTTCTTTCGTCTGGGTATCGCGACGGGCAAGTTCTACAGTTCCATTCTGCATATCACGTGCACCAACAGCTACGCGCAATGGAACACCTTTCAATTCCCATTCTGCGAATTTGAATCCTGGACGTTGGGTATCGCGGTCGTCGTATTTTACGGAGATACCTTGCGCTTTAAGGGAACTGTTCAACTGATCCACGAAGGCATCAATATTCGCCTTTTCCTCCTCCGTTTTAAATATAGGTACAATGACCACCTGGATAGGTGCCAATTTTGGAGGCAATACCAATCCTTGGTCGTCGGAATGCGCCATGATCAATGCGCCCATCAAACGTGTGGAAACACCCCAAGAAGTTGCCCATACGTAGTCCAACTTGCCTTCTTTGGATGTGAATTTCACATCAAAAGCTTTTGCAAAGTTTTGTCCAAGGAAATGGGAAGTTCCTGCCTGTAATGCTTTTCCATCCTGCATCAATGCTTCGATACAAAGGGTATCAAGCGCTCCTGCAAAACGCTCATTCTCGGTTTTACGACCGCGAACCACCGGAACAGCTAAGGTTCCTTCTGCGAATTCTGCATATACTTCCAACATTTGTTCTGCTTCGGCGATCGCTTCTTCCTGGGTAGCATGTGCGGTATGTCCCTCCTGCCATAGGAATTCGGCAGTTCTCAGGAATAAACGCGTACGCATTTCCCAACGAACCACATTGGCCCATTGGTTGACCAGAATAGGAAGGTCACGGTAGGATTCGATCCAGCCTCTGTAGGTATTCCAGATAATGGTTTCAGAAGTTGGACGAACGATAAGCTCTTCTTCCAGTTTAGCCTCTTCATCAACAACTATCTTACCATTGCCATCATTTTTTAGACGGTAATGGGTTACCACAGCACATTCGGTAGCAAAACCTTCTACGTGGGAAGCTTCTTTGGAAAAGAATGATTTGGGGATAAATAAGGGGAAATAGGCGTTTGAGTGGCCTGTTTCTTTGAAACGCTTATCCAGGATCGCTTGCATGCGCTCCCAAATCGCATATCCGTATGGCTTGATGACCATACATCCCCTTACTGCAGAATACTCTGCAAGATCTGCCTTAATGACTAGATCGTTGTACCATTGTGAATAATCCTCACTACGGCTTGTAATTCCTTTACTCATTCTTTAATTGAAAATTATATTATCAAAATATGCGTTAAATTGCTGTTGAGCAGCATTTTTTACAAAAATAAAAATATTTAGTATTTTTGAGTGTTTGATTAAACCCCGCAATTAATTTTGCGTCTAAGATAATAAATAAGTACTGTATTATCGAAATTTAACTGTTTTAGCATCATGAAAAACAAGAAGATATTAATGGGATGGTTAGCTTTAGCATTCGTTGCTTTCTTAAGCTCCTGTTCGACAAGCCAACGGACAGTGTATCGCGACGATGTTTATAATAACCGGGATACACGTGGTGTATACCAGAGCCCAGACTACTATTATACCGATGAAGTAGGTGGTGAGACCATCGCTGAATCGGAATATTATGCGGATGAATATTCTGACGAAGCATACGCTGATGGCGAATTCGAAGAATTGGAATATGCAAACCGCATCAACAGATTCTATTATAACACGCCAGGAATGGGATATTATGATCCTTTCTTTGACCCATGGTATGGCTATGGCCTTGGTTTCGGATGGAACTCCGGTTTCGGATGGAGCATTGGCATGGGCTGGGGATGGGGATATCCTTGGCATGGATACGGCTGGGGATGGAACAGGCCCTACTATGGTTATGGATGGGACTATCCGTATAATGGCGGATGGGCTAATCCTTGGTATGGATACGGCTCTTACTATGGAGGCGGATACTGGGGATATAACTCCTACTACAGCCAGTGGGGAAATCCTTACTACAACGTAAGAAACAATGGCAACCGAAATTATCGTACGCCATCTGACCGTAGCCAACGTATCTATAGCAATGCTGGTGGTAGTCGTTCTTCCGTAATTGCAAGGGACCGTTCAGGAAGAATCCAGACTGGTCGTGCGGCTACAGATAGAAGCTCCCGCGTAGGATCTACATCAAGATCTGGTGAAAGAGGTACCGTGAGCAGAAGCAACGATAGAATCAACAACAATAGAGGTACAACTTCCCGTTCAGAAGGTATCAGAGGTACAACTTCTACCAACCGTTCTCAAGGAACCACTTCCCGTACACAAGGGACAACACGTTCTCAAGGAACTACTACCAGAGGTACTTCATCTAGATCGGAAGGGATCAATAGATCAAACCCTACTACTAGACCACAAGGAAATGTAGGCAGAACACAGCCATCATCATCCAGAGGTACGGTAGATAGAACACCAACCAGTAGATCTCAAGGCGTTCGTCAAACACCGAGCACCTCTAATAGGTCTCAACCTACTTCCAGAAGTTCAGAGCCATCTCGTTCATCAGGTAGTTTTGACAGAGGAAGCAGCATGGGAAGCGGTTCTTCAGGCTCAAGCATGAGCAGCGGCCGAAGTGGTGGCGGTTCTT
The DNA here is from genome assembly GCF_002734245.1 of Sphingobacterium sp. 1.A.4. NCBI lineage: Bacteria > Pseudomonadati > Bacteroidota > Sphingobacteriia > Sphingobacteriales > Sphingobacteriaceae > Sphingobacterium > Sphingobacterium sp. 1.A.4. Next base: position 9,618 of record NZ_PEAZ01000054.1, on the reverse strand, counting down.
CTTCATCCTCTTCAGGTAGCGGAAGAAGCGGCGGAGGCAGCAGACGTTAATCAAACTTAACATATATACATATAGCCAATATAGATTTATATTGGCTATATATTTATCCTATTAACCCAAATTTTCTTTTTATCAAAACGATATTGTATATCTATGAAAAAATATATACTTCCAGTCGCTTTTCTAACTTTATTATCTGTTCAGTCGGCATTTGGCCAATCCATTTTTGATGATGCAAAAATTCTATCATTGGATGAATCCAATGGTACAGCACGTTTCAAGGCATTAGGCGGTGTGAATACCTCCTTAGGAGGTGACATCAGTTCCGTATCTGGCAACCCTGCCGGATTAGGTTTTTTTGGACAGTCGGATGCGTCGATATCCTTCAACATGTTGAACAATAACAACAAGACCAGTTTTTATGGTCAGAACCAAAATAAGAATTTCGCCAAATTTGGGGTTGATAATGTCGGTATTGTTTTGGCATTTCCAACTGCTTATAATCAAGATGTGGGTTGGCAGAACTTTAACATTGGAATAAGTGTTAACAGGCAGAACAACTACAATGATAAAGTGGTTTATAGTGGCATTAACTCGGAAAACACTTTAGTACAATCCCTTACGGATGCAATGTTTGGATCGCCCTCATTTACCAATGATTTTAAAAGATCTTACTTGGTAGAAGCCTTCGGAGATAATCCAAAAGAGTATTTTCCGATTGCTTTGGAAGGAGATCCGAAGGGGCAACAGGTTAATATCCTATCTGGCGGCCACAAATACATAAACAACTTTTCTATTGGAGCAAATTACAGCCATAATTTTTATATCGGTGCTGGTGTTGGGTTATTGGCGTATCAGAACTCCTATAGCAGGGACGTGTATGAACGAGGATGGACAAAGACTACAGAAGAGATTAGTCCAGACAACCCAGATTCTCCGTTCTTAAGGCCAGGATCGGTTCAGAATTCCTATACGGATATTAATTATGCGCTAACCGATCGTTATTCTAGCGAATCTACTGGATATGGTGCAAATTTTAATATCGGGATGATCTTAAAGCCATCGTGGGATTGGAACTTTGGATTGACCTTTACCTCTCCTACTTGGACCACGATTAAATTTGATGATTATTTGGATACCCAAGCGGAATATTATCAAGATGATAAAACAACGAATCAGATCCGTCCGAAATATATTTCTGAAGTAGGTGGAGAAAGTCGGGATTATTCTATTATTTCTCCATGGAAAACAGCTATTGGACTAACTAAATTCTTTGGAAGAGGCTTGATATCTGCGGATTTGGAGTTTGTGGGATATGATAATGTGAAGTATGTAAATGAGGCTTACAATTCGAATTCTGCGGATGAGCATGCTATCAATATGGATCTGAAGAATATTTTCAAAAGTAATTTTAATTTCCGTGCTGGTGCAGAGTATGTATTTACGGATAGGTTTACAGGTAGGGCAGGATTTAATTATTTGGGCTCGCCTTATGAGGATACAAGCAAAGGCAGTTATATTGGATCGTTGGGATTGGGATATATTTTCCCTAACGCGATGTATATTGATTTAACGGCCATGCAGTATGAAAGTTCGACCTATTATGATGTGACGTATACATTGGATGATATCTGGAAATCTCCTGCTCCGGAAGCAGAGATTAAGAATAGTAGGACTAATGTGGTAATGACATTAGGGGTGAAGTTTTAGATTTGTTGTTTTTTTGCTGCTGGGGCATTGTGAGGAGGCTAACATCGTCATTGCGAGGAAGCTAACATCGTCATTGCGAGGAGGCACGACGAAGCAATCTTTCGATTAGCATAAGCTCTAAACCTTTCTTTTTTTGTCATCCTGAGCGTAGTCGAAGGATCTGTACGATAGTAAACGAACAGATGCTTCGACTACGCTCAGGATGACAAGTTCAAAGATTGCTTCGTTCCTCGCAATGACGGGGGTGGGTCGCGAAGACCGGGGGTCTCAATGACCAGCTTATCCTTTTCTCTCCGAAGTCCTTCTCACAAAAAGATTATAATTCTCGTGCTTCTCCACATAGATCTCATCTCCAGCATCAATAAAACCATCAAGTGCCACGGCATCATACCACACATTATCAATCTCAATCTTTCCAGCAGGTCGCAAAACGGTCTTTGCTACTCCAACCTTATCGATCATATTCGTCTTGGTTACCGAAGAGGTATATCCACTTTCAGCTCGTTGTTCATCTTCCAACACCAATTTCTTAAAGGTAGAAGATTCCAATAAATTCTTGCCAAAAATAACCATCAGTACAATAGCCAAAACCATCGCACCAACCACAATAATAAATGAATTCATTAATAATCCAGGTTGAGTAAGTTTAAAATCTAAATAATCATTGGCTACCATCGAGAAAGCCAAACCACATAACATCAAAATAATCCCTGCAATCCCTGCCACACCAAATCCTGGAATCACAAAGATTTCCAAAGCTATCAAAATCACACCAAGGATAAAAATGGCTATTTCCCAATGATCTGCCAATCCTTGTAGGTATAAAGGCGCGAAAAACAAGGCTCCACAAACAATAGCCACCAAAAGGGCAAATCCGATTCCTGGGGTCTGCATTTCAAAATAAATACCTGCGATGATTCCGATGATCAATATTCCACTAACCAGAGGATTGATCAGAAAGGCGATCAGATGATCTACCCAGGTCAAGGTATGATGTTGTACTGCCGGTTTAATGATACCCAGATCGGAAAATATATCTACATCGCTTTTCGCCTCTTTCTTTGCCAATCCAATCTTAACAGCTTCCGCCGTTGTCAAGGTCAGCAGTTTTCCGTCTTCTTTTAATTCCGGAATGGAAATGGAAGGATCCACAAAAGCTTCAGCAACCTTTGGGTCACGGCCTTTCGCTTCTGCCGTTGCGCGCATCAAACCACGCATATACGATTGATATTTTTCAGGCAGGACCTCACCACTTTGGTTGACTACCGAAGCAGCACCGATACTTCCACCGGGACTCATATAAATATAATCTGCTGCTAATGAAATCAATGCGCCCGCTGAGGCTGCATTATGATGAACAAACACAATAGATTTGAACTTATTTTCGTTCAATAAATTAGAGCGCATAGAATCTGCGAAGTTTAAGGCTCCACCAAATGTATTTAATTCTAAAAAAAGATAATCAACATCTGATTTTTTAGCTTCCCTAATGGCGTTTTTTAATGTCCGCCAGGAGTTAGGACCGATATCTTCTTTGATCTGAACGGAATACACACTTTGTGCGGAGCTTGAAAAGACATTCAAGATACATAGTACGAGAATTCCTAAAATGTATTTTGTAAATTTGTTCATAAACGTAGTCTTTTTTACCGAAATCAAATTCGACTCGGATGACTAAATATACGATAAATAAAGTTTTCGAGAAAGCCCTGCCATCGAATATCTGGAAAATCGAGCTTGACTCTATCCAGCCTATTATCTCTGTGGAAACACGTAATATGGATACGTCAGAAGCTTCTTTCCATGCATTTGATCTATCAGGCAACTGTTTGATGTCGCCCTGTCAGGCGGACGGTAAGGAATGGACCCTAGATTCTGTGCAGGATGGACAATTGATTTTAAAAAGAATTGGCGAGCATACCCCCATCCAAGAAGGAATCAAGATCATCAATATCGAAAGAAATGAGGTGGTATTTACTTCTTATGAATTTATTTTGTTGGATGTATATTGTGGCTTTGTGCATGCCAGACATCGTTCCATCTCCTCCGGTGAAACCATCGCCATTAATATCCACAGCGGGAAATACAGTCCTGCTTTAGAGCATAAGTTTGAAATCTGTCTCAATAAAATCCAATATCCCATCACCTATTCCCCTATTCCTCAATTCCTAAAAAATGAGGATAGCACTGGCCCATTATGGCTCAGTAAATGCGGACAGATTTATCTTTGGTGTTACCACCAAAAAACAGCATCAGGCTTTGACCTGATTTTAGCGATTAGCGATTTAAACCGTTTGCTGGATAAACAAGTCATATTAAACAATATGAACAAAATGATTCCTCAACCCTACTTTCAATTAGAAAGACAGGTCTTCTTTATGACCTTTAATAAGCGAGAAATTGTCTCTTATTTAGTATAATTGCAAAAATGATGAATAAAAGAATGATTAAAAAGTCTTTCCAAAAGACACTTACTATATTTACTACTTGTATTTTAATGGGAACTGTAGCGGTTTCCTATGCCCAAACTTCAGAGAAAAGCCAGAAAACTACGATTATTAACGGTCGTACTTTTATCGTGCATCAAATTTCCTCCAAAGACACGTATTATCAATTGAGCAGAACCTATGGTATTCCTGTTCAGGATATCATGAATGCCAATAACAAGAAAAACTTGCGGGTTGGAGATACGGTAAATATTCCATCGACAAATGCTCTCATTGCTCCTACTACTGATAATAATAAGCCGCAGGAAGTGGTTGGCCTAGGTCAGCCTGAAAATACCGCAACGGCTAAAATCCTTACGGCCTATAAGGTTGGTGATAATGAAACCCTTTATTCCATTGCACGGAGATTTGCCACCACGGTAGATAACATCAAAAGGTTGAATGGTCTTTCTTCGGACACCTTACAACCGGGTCAAACCCTGAAAATTCCCGATGGCGCTGTTACAGATCCGAAACCAACGGTAGAATCTACTACGGCAAGATTACCTGTTCCCGAGCAATCCAAGGAAGAGATCGCTTTTGAAGCCAATAGGTATGGAATTATGGAGAAAAAAGAAAAGGGTATTGCCGTATGGATGGAAAACTTGGAATCTGGCGGCAAAAACAACCTTGCCTTGCATCGTTCTGCACCGGTTGGCACCATCCTAAAAATTACCAACCCATTGACAAAAAGTATTACCTTTGCCAAGGTTGTAGGAAAATTCTCCGATACCGCAGAAAGTCAAGATGCCATAGTCATCCTTTCCAAGTCAGCTGCTTCCAATATTGGGGCCTTTGACAAACGCTTTCTGATCGAGATCACCTATGGTGCCCCCATAAATTAGTTTACAAGAACGAATGAGCGAAATAGACAAACCCTATGTCATAGGAATAGCAGGGAGTAGTGGTTCTGGAAAAACATTTTTCCTAAAAAGTTTTCTGGATCATTTTTCTGAGGATGAGATCACTTTAATTTCTCAGGACGATTATTATATCCCTGCCAATACAAAAACAAAAGAAGAAAACAGATTATATAATTTCGATCTTCCAACTTCTATCGATAGAGCAACTTTTTATAAACATATCAGTGATCTATTTGAAGGCAGGACAGTTTTTAAGGAAGAATATACTTTCAATAATCCCGACCTGAAGCCAAAGATGTTGGAAATCAAACCTGCCCATATCCTCGTGGTAGAAGGTTTATTTATCTTTCATTACGAAGAGATCAATCAATTATTGGATTATCGAATTTTCCTGGATGCTGATGAACCCATTGCTCTTCGCAGAAGACTTAAGCGGGATTTGGTAGAGCGTGGTTATGATGAGGAAGATGTGATGTACAAATGGATCAACCATGTTGTACCATCCTATAATGAATACCTGCTTCCCCATAAGGAGGAATGTGACCTGGTAATCAGGAACAATGTGGATGACCCGCTGGTTATCCAAACCTTCACCAATGATATTGCAAAAGAATTACGTAAAAGAATTGGTTAGTTATTTTTAATCAATCTAAATTACCTATATTTGCAACATGTTCGAGTCGATGATCAGGTTGCAAATATTGGATAATATGCCTTTTGAGGATAAAAAAGGGCTTTCTCCATTCTCAGATAATGGGGATGTGGTATTCAAAAAATGTTGCAAAAAGTATAAAAAAGGAAAACGCTGTAAAAAGTGTCCAGGCCGGGTTGATTAATTGCGCGTTCATATCTACATAGCCTCCTTTCATTCAGAATTAAGCTATTCTTCTATAAAATTTAAATCCCTATCAAAGCTTTCCTTTAATTTACTTAAGGCAAAAATGGCTGTTCCGGTCAATAGCACAAGCATGATAATGGCTGCCCATAATATCCCTACATAACTTACCAATAGCCCATACACTATCGTAGAAGGAATTAATGCACCTCTCACAAAATTTGGTACTGTAGTTGTAACGGTAGCACGGATATTGGTCCCAAACTGCTCTGCAGCAATGGTGATGAAGGTTGCCCAATATCCAACTCCCAAGCCCATCAAAAAAGCCAACCACAGGAATTCAGTTTCTGTGATGCCTTTTCTGGTGAGGTATATACAGGAAAATAAGAGGATCAACAATTGATACACCAAGACCACTTTCTTCCTGGATTTGAAGATTTGAGCCAAAACACCAGCCAGAAAATCACCTAATGATATCCCTATATAAGTAAACATCACTCCCTTTCCGGCACTCAGCACCGTTTCAGCCTGTAAGGCTTGGCCGATTTCTGGCGCTTGGGTAACCAATACACCTACCACAAACCAAATGGGCAGACCGATACAAAGGCAGTACAAATACCGCCAGAATCTTTCTTTATTTTCAAAGAGCATCATGATTCTGCCCTTTTGAACCCCTGTTTTTTCCATGGAAGCAAACATGCCGGATTCGAAAACACCTACTCTAAGCAGAAGAAGCAGGAGCCCCATTCCTCCACCAACAAAATAGGCTGTCCGCCAACTGAACCATTCCGATATAAAATAAGCCAGAATAGCCCCCAGAACCCCCACACCTGCTACAATCATTGTTCCGTAACCTCGGTTTTTGCGATCCATGGTTTCACTTACCAGCGTTATCCCAGCCCCCAGCTCCCCAGCCAAGCCAATGCCAGCAATAAATCGGATTATGGCATAACTTGTTACATCCTGTACAAATCCGTTTGCAATATTTGCCATGGAATACAAAAGGATTGAACCGAAGAGGACCTTCAATCGACCATATTTATCGCCAAGTATCCCCCATATAATTCCTCCGATCAATAGACCTCCCATCTGCATATTGAGCACAAACTCGCCTTCAGTTCGCATATTGGCTATGGGTACCCCAATATCTGTAAAGGATTTTATTCGAACGATGGAAAAAATAATCAGGTCATAGATATCCACAAAATAGCCTAAAGCTGCTACGAACACCAGTATCCAGATGTTCTTTGAAGTTTGATGGTTAGTCATTTTTCAGAAATATGACGTTAATTTAATACAGTTCCTTTTTTATTACAACAGTTACCGATAGAATATTGGAAATTAGCCGTATTTTTACCGGCATGAGAGTTTCTCCAAACACTTTGAAATGGGGCTTGCGCTTATATCCACCATTCTTTTTTCAACGGATTTGGGTCATCAGCATTCTAGATAGTTTCCTGGGGGCTGATGTCAGGATTAATAAGTCCTTATTGAACATGAATTCCAATCGGACTATTTTTGGAGGAACCATCTTTTCGGCCATTGACCCTTTCTATCCCATCCTCTTGGATCAATATTTCAAACATCAGGGAATCCTCAGGACGGTAGCCTGGTTGAAGACGGCACATATTGATTACATCAAACCCGGCAGAATGGATCTCTTGGTATCCTTTCGTCTGAAAGAGGAAGTACTAAAAGAAGCCTTGCATACCATCAAACATGAGGGTAAGGTGGTGAAAACTTTCCAGACCCAGGTATTCGATAAAAAAGGGACCTTGTGCGCCGTAGCCCACAATGAAATCTATATCCGGGATCTCGATTTTGATTTTGAGACCTACAATAAATTAAGCACTTCGGAAGAGGTGGAAAACAAACAATCAAAACTTTATTAAAATGAAAAAACTGTTAGTACTTAGTGTCGCCATCCCAGCTTTATTGAGCTCTTGTGGGAATAATCAAGCTGCAAAAGAAACGGAAGACCAAAAGATCTCGCAGCAAGCCATAGAGATCCATGATGAGATCATGCCTCAAATTTCAACCTTTGATAAGAACACGGTGATCATCGATTCGATCTTGACGAATCTGGACAAGATCAAAGCGGCCAATACCGCATTGGATACCACGAACAGCCGCAGCGAATTGGTGAAACTAAAAAGTGATCTGGAAGCAGCAACGGATAATATGATGACTTGGATGAAGGATTATGATCCAGTGAATGAAGACCAGGCTTATCAACAAAAAATGTTGGATAGAGTAGTTGAAATGAAAAAGCAATTTGAGGATGCTGCTGCCTTATCAAAAACAACTTTGGCACCATTTAATAGATAATCATGAAAAAAATAGTTGGATTAGCCTCCTTCACTTTGTTTGCTGGGCTCTTATTCCAATCTTGCGATAATACTGAAAGAAAGTTGCCTATTTTAGGTGAAGCTACAGTAGAGAAAAAAATGGTTGATGGCAAGGAAGTCATTGACTCCATCTACCCGACCATTCCGGATTTTAAGTTTTTGAATCAGGATAGCGCTTATATCACGCAGGATTTTTTCAAGGATAAGATCTATGTGGCCAACTTCTTTTTTACCCACTGTCCAAGCATCTGCCCTACCATGCAACGAAACCTGCTGAAGGCTTATGAAAAATATAAGAACAACCCAAAAATTGCTTTCTTGTCCCATAGTATTGATTTTAAATACGATCAACCCCATGTATTAAAGGATTATGCGAACAAATTAGGGATTGATAATGATCAATGGCAATTCGTAATGGGATCCAAGGCAGATATTTATGGTATTTCGGAGAAATATCTGGTGTATACCAAGGAAGATGCCAGTGTACCTGGAGGCTATGACCATTCGGGATATTTGGTGATCATTGATCCTGAACGCAGACTTCGTGGAGCATATGATGGGACAAATGATGAACAGGTAACCAAGTTATTGGAAGATCTGGACGTGATCCTAAATGAATACAGGTAGATAATATGATCTATAAATACCTCACAGGTATATTGACCTTGATTTTAGCGCTTAATTTATTGTTCTCCTGTAATAATAAATTGAGTGTTCAGACCATGCAATATGCTACGATTGGGCAGAAACTATATGTTCAACATTGCCAAAACTGCCATGGCGCCAAAGGCGAGGGATTGGGTAAGTTATATCCACCGCTAACCGATCAGAAGTTTTTAGAAGAAAATAGGGATAAACTGGCGTGTATTGTAAAGAACGGGATGGCTGGGGAGATCGTGGTCAATGGGGAAAAATTTAACCAGGCCATGCCGGGGGTTCCTAGTTTAACGAATATTGATGTGGCATATGTGCTGACTTATATCACGACGTATTTTGGAAATAGCACAACGCATTTTACGCAGGAAGAAGTTATTCAGATGCTGAAGGATTGTAGGTAAGCTTAAGGCGGAAGGTAATCTTTCCGTCCTTTAGATTTGTATAATAATAGAAAGGGTTAATTGTTTAAGTTAGCCTTTTAGAAAGATTACCTAAAACGGTAGCGGCAAATTCTCTTTCCGTGAAGGTTTTTATACCTAGGCAATGATCAAATCCGCTACCGTTTTTTCCCTTAGTGACCAGATAACAATTAGGGCAATACCCATTATTAAGGACTAGGATCGATGGGGTAAAAACTAGGTAATCTGTACAAAACTATAAAAAACAGATCACATGGCAAACAATCCCCACTCTTTCATTGGCATCGACGTTTCAAAGGA
>NZ_PEAZ01000053.1:0-41881 GCF_002734245.1 Sphingobacterium sp. 1.A.4 | reverse complement strand
CAGAAATGTCAAAATAATCCTTTGAACAATCAATACCTGTTACCATCTTTGTATACCATTTTTGTGGATTACAGCAGCTCTTATCATAACTTATCAATCGTAAAAACAGGCTCCTGGCCTAATGAACTGTCCAAGTTTATGATAGGAATAAGAGAGGGGGATTAACATTGCGAAGGGTCTCTCAAGGACCAATGACGATTAAAAATCTTACTCCCTCTCTCGCTGTATCCTAAATGAAATACAAAATTATATTCTGTTTCTTTAATTCCTATAACTTCCCTACAAACTTACGATGACGCGGGGTGGGCAATGACGTGGGAGAGTGCCATCACGCGGGGTGGGAAGTAACAAGTTTAGTTCGTACTGAAACCATACTGAAAGTAACCTGAAAGTATGTATTTAGTAACCTAACATACTAAAAACCTGCTTTAACCATACTTAAACCTTGATTTTACAGCGAAAACATATCATTTACATACAGAAAACGCAATATTTTAGTAATAATATCACTCCACCATCAACATCACCATCACCGCAACCTACAACCCGATCCTCACACCCACCCCCCTCCCCAACCCCCTTCCTCCCAAATTTATTCATAAAAAAATAATCTTGATTACAACTTCTAAATTTTTAATTTTTATGAATATAATTTAATATTACAGTAAAATTATGGTAAAATCATCCATGAAAGCTCTGGATAAAAAGCGTTGGGAAGCCATTCAGCAAGATAACCAGGCGGCTTTTGAGGAAGTCTATCAAGCTTATTCTCTCCGATTATTCCAAGAAATAACCAAGCGGATCAGCGACCGGGATGCTGCGCAGGATATCCTGCAGGATATTTTCCTCTGCCTTTGGGAAAGAAGGAAGAAATACCAGCCCCAGGGCGAGATCTATCCCTACCTCTATGGGATGGCCATCAACCGGGTCCTCAATTATTACCGCAAAAACAAAAAACAGCCCATACTCTATGAAATTTGGGAAAATCTGCTCGAAAGTCTATTGGGCTTGGAAGAACTTTCCCTGGCCTTCAAGCAGGCCCATACCCAGGAACTGGAAACCCTCCTGGAAATAGCCATTTCCCAATTGCCCAAACGCATGCGGCAGGTCTATACCCTCCGTTTCGAGGACAAGAAATCCATCGCGCAGATCGCCTCCGAACTTCAGACCTCGCCCCACACCGTCAACAACCAATTAAAAGAGATCCGAAAACGCTTCGTCAAAACCTTAAAAACCACCCGTTTTATATTCATCTAATATTATCAAATTATTAAATCGGATTTTCCCAATAGCCATTTTTTAATATTTCGTTCCTTTCTAATAGACGCATCAAGGTATTTGTTAGAAATGACCCAAAAGGAATTTGATAAGTTATTGGAAAGATACAGCCATTCCGCCTGTACAGCAGAGGAAATCGATCGATTGGAGATCTGTTTTCTGAGGCTGACAGATCGGGAAGAAGGTAAAGAAATTCCGATTGAAATCGAGGGAAAAGAAATTCCTATGCACGGCGAGGAAGCCGAACTGCTTGCCCGGGTCTATGCACACATCCGCAACAAAATGAATTCCGATAATGCAAAACCTACCAAGGTCTATAACATCCATAAGCGATGGATTTCCTGGGCAGCCGTGATTTTCCTATTGATGGCATTCAGCTTTTGGATTTGGAAATTCTATGGGATAGGGAATAGGCAAGAAAACCAAGAGCAAATGGTTCAGCAGGATGTGCCGGCTGCCCAAACAAAAGCCCTATTATCCTTCTCGAAAACAGGCAGCAAAGAGCTTCAGGACAAAAAGGAAGGATGGATTGCATTCGAAGATCAAGCGGTCTAAATACGTTATACCGCCAATGGCGTGGTCTATATCCCCAAAAAATTGCCGCATTATCAAGATTTCCAAACAGCAGGCCCTTCCAGGAAATCCAGCATCCATCGGATCTCGACCAGCAATGCGCAGCAGTACCGTGTAGAGCTTTCCGATGGCAGTATCGCCTACCTGAATGCAGGTTCCAGCATCCGTTTTCCTAGCCTTTTTGAGGAGCAGGAAAGAAAAGTCCAGGTAAGCGGTGAAGTCTTCTTCGAGGTAGCCTCATCTCCTTCACGCTCGAGCAATCCGCAATGGAAAAAAGTCCCATTTATTGTAGAAACTGAGCATCAACAAGTGGAGGTGCTGGGTACCACCTTTAACATCCGGGCCTATGCGGGCGAAATGGAAACCACCAGTTTGGCAAGCGGAAAATTGCTGGTGCGCAGTAAGCAAACAGCAGGGCAGGCCATTCTGCATCCTGGCGAAACGGCCTATCTAAGTGAGCAGATACATATCAGAAGCGGGAAAACCGACGAGGCCATCGCCTGGCGTCATGGGGATTTCCAGTTCCAGGACCATTCTTTAGGCCATATATTAAAAGAGATCGAACGCTGGTATGATGTGAAAGCATCCTGCCCGGCGGAGCTGGAAAACCTACGGTTTTCCGGTATCATATCCCGGAAACAACTCCTGTCGGCCATCATAGACATGCTGAACAGCACGGGTCAATTCCAGATCAGCTTATCGGAAAGGAGGTTGTTAGTGCGAAAATAATACCCTTAAAGAAGTAAATAGGCGATGCTGCTCGTAACAACATCGCCTGGTAAACGCTTCATAAAATCTGAATCTCAAATTTTAGATAACTTAATACAAGAACAAAAGTATGAATTTTTATCAAGGCATGCGCATTATGAAATTATGCATGCTCCTCATTTGCTGTTGTTTGATCCAGGTTTCCGCAAAAACCTACGGACAACGAATCAGTATGGTTAAATCCAATGCCAGCATTCCGGAAGTACTCTTGGAAGCCAGAAAGCAATCGGGCTACGATTTCTTTTATGACGCCAATATCTTCGCCGGAACGTCCAAGGTAACCGTTAAACTGGCCAGCGCCACGCTGGAAGAAGCCTTGAATGCCTGTTTTTCCCACCTGCCTTACCGCTATAGCATCAAGAACAATATCGTGGTCATCCATAAGGTAGCCGATACAAAATCTGCTGCTAAGGCTTCAAAGCAACAGATGGGAAAGATCATCGGCAAGATTGTGGACAGTAGGGGAAAGGGAATCTATCGGGTGAGCATCAAACTGCAGGAGAACGGCTATAGTACCCGAACGGCTGCCGATGGATCCTTCAGCATGGATGTCCCTATCGGAACGTATACCATCATGGTCAGCCACGTGTCCTACCAGACACAAAAGGTCGTGGATGTACTGGTTCGCGCAGGCGAAATGGTACGGATGGATCTCGCCATGAGGGAAACCAGTTCCAAGATCAAGGAGGTGGTGGTCACCACAACCTTTAAGAAAGCCACAATTTCCGGGCTATTGGCCGCCAGGAAGAATGCGGCCTCGGTAACCGATGGGATCTCTGCGGAGGAGATCGCGAGGACACCCGACAACGATATGGGACAGGTACTGAAAAGGGTGACCGGCTTAACCACGGTGAACAACCGATCGGTGGTGGTTCGGGGGATGTCGGACAGGTATAATCAGGCCCAGATCGATGGGGTGAATTTACCAAGTACCTCCATCTTTAAACGCGATTTCGCTTTTGATGTCATCCCTACGGAATTGGTGAGCTCAGTGGTGGTGAACAAGACTGCTACGCCGGATGTCTCTTCGGAATTTGCCGGAGGACAGATCTCCGTGAATACCCTGGACATCCCCGATCGCAACTTTACCAGTATCAGCCTAGGTACCGGAGGAAATAGCCAGAGCCTAGGTAAAGATTTCTATCGATTGGGTGAGCGGAAAACAAATGAGTACCTGGGGTTCTATGATAAAAGTGCCGAAATTCCGGCGGGGATTACCCCATGGTATATCCATATGGAAGCCCGGCAGAAGGAGGTGATCCCAAGAGGGAAACAAACCGATCCATCCATTAAGGATAAGTTTCTGATCATCCATACCGACCCTCGAACCTATGGGGATTTGGATGCGATCGAGCAGAGTAAACGATTTACGGTTGAACCTCTTAGAAGGAATAGGTATATCGGAAGCCCCAACCAGAATTTTAGGTTTTCCTTGGGCCGGGTATTTGATCTCCCGGAGGATATCCGTTTGGGATTTGTGGCCAGTGCGAATTTCCGGAATGAACAGAACCTAAGGCAATCCAATAATGTACGCGGTGCCACTTTTATCCATTATTCGCCTGATGGAAAGGTAACTGGGAGATGGATGGATAGCGATAAATTTGGCTATAATGGTCCTGGAGTGACCTATCGATTTAATAGCAGCAGCGGTTTGATCGGGAACATTGGTATCCAAGGTCCAAAATTTAAGCTGGCCATAAAAAATGTCTACTCGAGAACCTACGCCGATGATTTCTCGGAATATTACCGAATGAACTATTCGGATGCGGTGGAGTCGGATGATCTTCATCCGGCCAGGGAACAATATCAATTGCCGGAATCCCTTTCCATTTTACAGCATCAGATCAATGGTGACTACCATTTTCCATGGCGCATAAAATTGGAAGGGATGTTCACCGTGAATAACAGCAAGATGCGGATTTTGGATGAGCGTAGGCTGCGGTATAACCCAACTTTAGAACATGAAGGGAAAATGCGGTATCAGACGCCAGCGGTATATACCACCTCACAGACTGGGTCGGGTGAATTGGGTCGGGAAGGAAGGTTATGGTCCTTAGCGGATGGTGTGGACTACAATTGGGCAACCGCTTTGTCGAAGAGTTTCGATTTTGGGGATAAATACCAAAATATCATCAAAGTGGGTTATCAAGGTTGGGACAAACGTAAGAGCTATGATCAGGAAAGGGTAATGTTTATGATGCGTTCTTATGTAAAAGGAAATGAATCAAGCACGGTTCCCTTCCTTTCCTACCATGATATTTTTGCCGACCATGCCAACGTGGGGGATCAGGATAACCAAGTTTATTATTTTCCCAGCTATACCAATGGAAACATGTTTGAAGGAAGGATGAAGAACCATTCCCTATATGCCATGATGGATCAACGTTTATGGCGTTTCCTAAGGTTGGTATATGGGGTCCGTGTAGAATATTACGATCTCAAGAACCAGCAGGATGCCGCATTTGCCAGACGGAGTGAATTTAATCCTACTGTAATTGATAATCCATTGTACCGGCATCAAAAGGGAGTGTTTGACAAGGATGTGCGCTGGATGCCTTCTGTAAACGCCACGTTAAACCTCACCCATAACATCAATTTTAGAAGCTCTTTTTCACGGACAGCCATCCGGCCAGATTTCAGGGAAACCGCAATGGTAGGGGGTAATATCCCGGAATTGAATGCCAACGTATATGGGGAACATGTTTTTACCACGGGAGTAGAAAATACCGACGTCCGTTTGGAGTGGTACCCGAGTGCGGAGGAACTGCTCTCCATTACGGCCTATTATAAATACCTGGATGCCCCGGTAGAATTGATGCGGAGTCGATCAGAAAATTCCAAAACCTACTATTATAACAATATGCTTTCTGCCTATAACAAAGGGCTAGAATTGGAATTCCGGAAAAACATGGGATTCCTTGGGAAATCCAATTGGCTGAAGAACCTATATCTGTTTGGCAATGGAACGCTATTGCGGTCCAGGGTAGAGGTGTTGGATATCTATAAAACGACAAGAGTGGATGAGGAGGTGGTAAGAACGAAAGAAAGATTGCCGGGTCAGGATCGGCCATTAATAGGACAATCGCCTTGGTTGTTGAACCTCGGGATAGCTTATTGGGGTGAAAATTATGGAATTACAGGTAGCTTCAACCATAGGGGGCATCGGACTTCGCTAACCCATGTGCAGATGAACCTTGTGGAGTTTGAGAATGCCCCAAGACAATTGGATCTCCAAGTGTATGCACGTTTTATGAAGAAAAAGATGGAGGTAAAATTCAATGCTGCCAATCTGTTGAATGATTGGGCTGTATTTTATAGAAATGAAAAGTACAAGTCTCCAGGAGAAATGGAAGAAGCGATTAAATTAGATCCTAAAAATGCAGAGAGACCTAGTGTTGGGGATCTAAGATATAATTATGACGATGGGGATGCTATCCTTTACAGATTTAGGGATGGTCGCCGCTTTGGTCTAAATATTTCATATAATTTTTAAATCATGAGAAAGAAAATGTTATGGGTACAGATTGGATTGGTTCTGGGGTTTTTATTTGTCCAAGCCTGCAGTAAATCCGTAGTTGATGAAAATATCCTGCCAGTTACCCAAATAAAATTGAATGCTATAGGGAATTTATCCTTGAAAAGTATTACCTATCAAGAGAATGAATACAAAATGGAACGAGGACGATATCTAATACCTTATGAAGCGGGCAAAGACAGCATTAAAATTAAATTGAATTTCAATAACGCTAAATTATCAGGATGGCACCAAATTCCAAACCATAAAAGAGAAATCAACCAGGTGTATTACGTTTCAGATTTTGCCGATTCTACCTTGACTGTAAGTGACAAACACCCTTTAGATGATTTTAAAACCGAAAAAGGATATATGTATGTGAAGTTTTTTGGACAGAATACAGACTTATTCCCGGATAAGAAACCTTTTCATCTCGCAGTTTATGGCATAATAGAAGAAAAATCAAGACCTTGGGTGCATGTTGAATATACCGAAAAACCGTTAGATACCATATTCAATATCTCATCTAAATTTCCAAAAGAATATTTTAAAGTAAAACATTATGAAAAATATGTTGCTATAAAATTAAAATTATTGAATAATCAAAAAGAAGAATTAAAAATAAAGGGTAGAAATTCTCAAGATTTATTTAGGGCTTATTATTTTTTGGAAAAAACCTCAAGAAGGCATATTTACACAATTTGGCTAAACCCTCGTAAAGTAACACCGTTTTCTAAGGAAGATTATAATACCTACAATAATAATAAAGATGGTGGATTTACTGTCAATAATTTTTTTAGTGTTTTGGAAAGATTTTAATCCGGCTCCATGAAAGGCATCAACACCCATCAGCATCAGGAACTCATGCGTAGGATCTACGGATTGGAAATCCTTTACCAGCTCCATGGTTTTGAGGAGGAACTTTCTTCCCTGCGCGAGAAGCATCAATTCCTGCGCGAAGCACATCGGGAGTACTGCCACATCCTAAATAAATTGGATGAAATATTGGAGGATTATAAAGTCGCTGCACATGAGCTTAAGAAGGAATGCAAAGGAAATGCTATCTTGAAAAATGGGCACCATAAACAGGATCTGGAGATCCAACGGATGTTACGGAAAATAAAAGCAATTTAAACTGATATTAACCTTTAATTTAATCCCTGGGCGTGAAATTTAATCATTCTCAGGGATTGCTTTTTCATTTAATCGGGAAGAGCGTTGCATGAACTACTTTTTTTTGTAGACTTGTACTATCATATCACGATATGATCGCCTAAAAAACTTATAAACATAAATCCTAAATTAAAATCAAACACATGAAAAGAAGATTTTTACTTACTTTTTTCGGGGTAGCGTTGTATGCATCCTGTTTGATGGCGCAGCAAAAAGCGGTAACAGGGAAAGTTGTTTCTTCCAATGGAGAGGTGCTTTCAAATGTTACGGTGCTCGTGAAAGGGACCGACCGGATGGTGCAGACCAATGCGGACGGAACCTTCTCGATTCAAGCTGCTCCAGGCGAGACCTTGGTGTTTCGCATGATCGGTTCCGATGAAAGGAACCAGGTGGTCGGTGCTGGAAATGTATACAACATCACGCTGCAATCGTCCGATGAAGCGATCGACGAAGTGGTAGTGACCGCCATGGGTATCAAGCAACAGGCAAGAAGCTTGGGTTATTCCGCCCAGAATGTTTCTTCCAAAGAGCTGACCGAAAGTAATCAGCCCAACTTAGTGAACACCCTACAAGGTAAGGTGGCTGGTGTACAGGTAACCAATTCTGGAGGTTCACCCGGTACCTCTGCCTCTATCTACATCCGAGGTGGAAGTTCCCTGAGTGGGAATAACCAACCGCTATTTGTTGTGGATGGTATTCCGATCGATAACAGCACGCCCATCTCCCAAGGGGGTTTAACAGCAGGGTTGGCCCCGGCATCCAACCGGGCCATCGACATCAATCCCGAAGACATCGCAAGTATTTCGGTATTGAAAGGTCCTGCCGCATCTGCCCTTTATGGATTGCGGGCAGCCTCTGGAGCAGTCATCATCACGACCAAGCGGGGGAATTCCGGAAAAGGAAGCATCAGCTACGGAAATACCTTCTCCTGGGATAAGGCGAATAAATTGCCAGAATTGCAAGGGGTCTTTAAACAGGGACGAAACGGGATTTTCGAAAATGAAAGTTACCTCTCTTGGGGGCCAGAGTTTGCATCAAATGAGGTGATCTACGATAATCTGGGCGGATTCTTCAAAACTGGCTTTGCCCAGAACCACGACCTCTCGGCGAGTGGTGGTTCGGAACGTTCTACCTTCTATGTTTCTGGAAACCTCATGGAACAGGGAGGTATCGCAAAGAACAACGACTTTTCCAGAAGGTCCTTTCGGTTGAACGCAGACCATAAGATATTCGACAACCTAAAGATCGGCGCCAATATGACCTATATGAATACAGGTCGTACCTATTTCCCGCAGGGTTCTGAAAATGGGGTAATGGGTGCCATCTATTGGCCGAGGAACGTGCAGATGACCGATTTCCTGAATGAGGATGGAACGCAGAAAACCCTGAGTGAAAATGGGGAAAATGCCATTGATAACCCGTATTGGACCATCAATAAAAAACCGATAACCAATAGGGTTAACAGGGTGATCGCGATGGGGGATGTGAATTATAACCCCTATGAATGGTTGACCTTGACCTATCGATTGGGAACAGATTATTATGGGGAGAATTTTCAAAGTATCACGGCTCCGACATCACAAACTGGATTAACGGGTTATATGACTGAATCAAAGGCCAATAACCAACTGACCACTTCGACGTTCTTGGCCAATGCCAAGCAATCAGTGTCGGACTTTAATTTTGATTTTACCGTTGGTCATAACATAGAGACGATATTTAGAGAAACCAATACCGCCACAGCAAGGAATTTCATTGATCCGGATTTTGCTTCCATCAATAATGCGTTGGCGGAAGACCGTACCGTATCCACCAGCATCTCCAGAAGGAGAATTGTTGGGGTGTTCGGTGATTTTACGGCAGATTGGAAAAACATCATCTACCTGAACCTAAAAGGAAGAAACGATTGGACATCCACCCTCCGAGCAGGTCAAAATTCCTTTTTCTATCCAGCAGTGAGCACCTCCATTATCCTTACGGACCTGATGAAGGAACTTTCTGGAAACAGTAGTACCGGTTTTCTGTCGTATGCAAAATTAAGGGCAGCCTGGGCGCAGGTAGGTAAAGATGCACCAGCGCATAAATTGGCCACAACCTTAGGGACCTATATCAATGATTTCACCATCAATCCACGTGGATTTATTTCCAATATGAATGATACCTATGGAAATCCAAACCTGGTTCCGGAATTCACGAATTCGTTGGAATTTGGCGCGGATCTTAAAATGTTCAATAACCGTATCGGATTGGATGTGACCTGGTATAAGACAAATTCGGATAATCAGATCCTGAGCACCAGGACTCCGCCGTCTTCAGGCTCGTTCTTGGCCGTGCTGAACGGTGGAGAGATCGAGAATG
Source organism: Sphingobacterium sp. 1.A.4 (assembly GCF_002734245.1). Classification (NCBI taxonomy): domain Bacteria; kingdom Pseudomonadati; phylum Bacteroidota; class Sphingobacteriia; order Sphingobacteriales; family Sphingobacteriaceae; genus Sphingobacterium; species Sphingobacterium sp. 1.A.4. The sequence goes on along the minus strand of NZ_PEAZ01000053.1, from coordinate 32,217 downwards.
TTGGTTGGGAAGGGATTTTGAACGTGCAAGCAGTTAAAAAGCACGATTTTTCATGGTCCTTCGATGTGAATTTCAGTAAAAATAAGGCCACTGTGCTTAATCTTCCTGGTTTCTTGGATCGGGTGGAACTGTCGGATGCTTGGGTAAAGGGCGATGCTGCACAAGGAGCTGCCTTCTTGAATTCTACCCTGTTTGGGATAAATGGAAAAACCTGGAAAACCAATGATGCCGGACAATATTTATTGGATAATAACGGTATGCCACAAGTAGTTTCGACCTTGTCCAATATCGGCGACCGTAATCCGGACTGGATCGGCGGTATCACCAACAATTTCCAATATAAAAACCTTGGATTATCCTTTATGTGGGATGTTCGCCAGGGTGGCGATGTATTCAATGCAACGGCCTATACCTTGGTGTTGTCGGGTTTGAGTCCATTGACGCTGGATCGCGGAACGGCTGTGATTCCGGGTATCATCGAATCCACCGGAGCGACCAATACCACCGCTATTCCGTTGAACCAAGATTATTATACCAGCAGGTTTGCGAACAATGGGTATAATTTCGTGGAAGATGGAAGCTGGATCCGATTGCGTTATGTGAGTCTTTCGTATAAGGCACCGGCTTCGTTTACAGAGAGGTTGAAATTATCGAATCTCCAGTTCACACTGACCGGAAGAAACTTGTTGTTGTTCACGGATTATTCGGGAGTTGATCCGGAAGTTTCCGGATCTGGAGCAGGAGTAGCAGGAGCGGGGTCCTTCGGGTTTGACAACCTAGGGGTTCCAGCGACCAGGGGATTTGATTTAGGTTTGAAATTTTCATTTTAATAGGCCATGAAGAATTTTATTAAAAACAGTTTATATATAGCACTAGCAGCAACGAGTTTGGGATTGGGATCATGCCAGAAATTCCTGGATGTAAATGAAGATCCGAACAATCCCTCGAAGGTAGAGGCTGCGAGCAGGATTGCTGGAGCAATCACGACTTCAAGTGGGGCGGCACAGTGGCGTGCTTCGCGGGAGGTAGCCGGAGTAACGCAATATGGGGCCATACAGAGTGCCTCTTCAGGAGGATATTCGGCAACAAATTGGCGATTTACTTCGGGTTATTTTGCTTGGCAGAATGCCTATGTGATCACGATGCCAAATGCCGTGGATATTATTGTATTGGGAGAGGAAGAAGGAAATCCACATTTTGTTGGAGTAGGAAAAACCTTATTGGCACTGAATTTCGGATTGCTGACCGCTCAATATGGTGATATCGTAGTCGATGATTTTTATAATGGTAAGGATATGATTTCCTTGGTCCCAAAATTCAATACCCAAAAAGAGGTCTACGAGCGTTTGCAGACCATACTTGATGAGGCTATTGCCGCTTTTGAAAGAACGGACAACAAGCGGGGCTTGCACGTGAAAAACGGAGACCTGCTGTACCAAGGGGATATTTCCAAATGGAAGAAGTTCGCTTGGGCCTTAAAGGCAAGGTACATGAACCATTTGAGTAAGAAATCGGGGCTGTACAATGCGGATGAGATCATCAAAGCCTGTCAGAATGCGTTCAATGGCGATGGAATGGATGCCGAGTTCCCTTATTTATCGGGCGGATTGTTGGTGGATGAAAACCCATGGTCGAGCTGGGGTGGTTTTGAATCCTTAACCAACCCTAGGTATTTTGCTTGGTCGCAGTTTTTTGTGAACATGCTGAGCTCTTTTCCGGTGACCAATAAATTATACCAGGATCCACGGATCAGTAAGATCATGCAGCCTGCTGCTTCCGATGGGAAATACCGTGGACCAGCGGCGGGGGCATTTATTGCCAATGGACAAGGTGTTCTGGCAGATGGTTCGCCGGGCGATGCAAGCAAGACCAAGCCAGAGGATTACGGCAGGTTCAGCAAGAGCGGCTTCTACACCAACACCACTTCTCCTTTTGGTTTCATTACCTATTCGGAGGTGAAACTGATCGAGGCCGAGGCACGATTGCGGAAAGGGGATAAGCCGGGCGCATTAGCCGCCTATGAAGAGGGTGTGAAGGCCAATATGCGTAAATTGGGGGTGTCTGCGGCGGATATCAATGCCTATTGGGCAGCGCAAGTAGCCGATAACCTGACTGGACATTTTGACCAATTGAATACAGGTCTTTCCCACATCATGCGTCAAAAATATATTTCCTTGTGCCTAAACCCAGAAACTTGGGTGGATATGCGTAGGATGGATTACAGTTCGGCGATCTATGGTCCGAGTCTGAAAAGACCGGCCAACCTGAACACGACTATTTTTGATCCGAACAATAATTCCCAATGGATACAAGCGATGCTTTATGAAAGTAATGAGCAGAACAGGAATCCGGAAGAGGTAGGTGATAATTCGGAGAAATACCGATTGTTGACCCCACTTTGGTTCAATGTGGTAGAATAAAAGAGAAGGCTTGAAACATTGTTTCAAGCCTTCTCTTTTGATGTTGCCCGACCTGGATTCGAACCAAGACAAACGGCACCAAAAACCGTCGTACTACCATTATACTATCGGGCAATCCTTTTAGTTTTTTGTCTCAGGTTGTTCCCTTTTGACGATGCAAATATACGTCGAGTTTTCTAATTCGCAAATAAAAAATTAGGTTAATTGTTAAATATACTGATTTTCAATGCAATATTTTTTGGCTTTAAATGGCTCTGTGTGCATTTTATGTTGTTTTGCCTATTAGAACTGTATTAAATTCGAAACTATTTGTTCGTTTATTCGTAGGAATCCTTATTTTCGAAGCAGAATTATTAGAAAACCTGCTGGTACAACTATGAATTATAAAAAAATCAATAACCTGTTGGGATGGGCCTGTGGTATCATTGCTACACTGGTTTATGTGTTGACGTTAGAAAAAACAACAAGCTGGTGGGATACAGGTGAGTTTATTGCCTCTGCCTACAAAATGCAGATTGTACACCAACCTGGTGCACCTTTATTCCTGATGTTGCAAAACATATTCTCGAATTTCGCCTTTGGTGATAATACCAAAATTGCTTATTGGATGAACGTGGGTTCGGCCGTATGTAGTGGTCTGACCATTACCTTCCTGTTCTGGACCATTACAGCCTTGGCTAAGAAAGTATATGGAAGAATCAATACCTCTGGGGAACTATCCAATACCGCAATCATCAATATCATGGGTTCTGCTGCGGTTGGGGCCTTGGCCTATACCTTTACCGATACGTTCTGGTTTTCGGCAGTAGAGTCTGAAGTATACGCCATGTCTTCCCTTTGTACGGCGGTGGTCTTCTGGGCTATCCTGAAATGGGATGCACATGCCGACGAGCCGCAATCCAATAAATGGTTGCTGTTGATTGCTTATGTCATGGGGCTTTCCATTGGGGTGCACTTATTGAACTTATTGGCCATTCCGGCCTTGGCTTTGGTGGTGTATTTCCGCAAAACCAAAAAAGTGACCACTTCTGGAGTAGTAAAAACCTTATTGTTAGGGGTGGTGATCCTGGGTTTTGTCCTTTGGGGAATTATTCAATACCTGATCAAATTGGCGGCGCATTTCGATAGGATCTTTGTCAATTCCTTTGGCCTGGGATTCGGTTCGGGTGTTACGTTCTTTGCGCTATTGGTATTGGGTGTACTGATTTGGGGATTATGGTATTCGCATAAAAAGATTAAGCCGATCATGAACATCGCTTTCCTGAGTGTGGCTTTTATTATTTTCGGGTACAGTTCGTTCTCGATGATCTTGATCCGTGCGAAGGCAAATCCAACCCTGAACAACTCCGATCCGGACAATGCTTTCTCTTTCTTGAGCTACCTGAACCGGGAGCAATACGGCGATGAACCTTTGTTCAACGGACGCTATTTCGATGCTAAACCTACGGATATGCATGAAACGGGCAAAGTATACCGGAAGGATGCCAACCGTTATAATGTAGCCAGAAAAAAATACGATTATACTTTCGATAGAACTACGCTTTTTCCACGTATCTATTCGGAAAAACATGAAGCCTACTACCGCGACTTCCTGAACCTGCCGGAAGGAACTGCCCCTACCATGGGGGATAACCTGAAGTTCTTCTTCGGTTACCAGATCGGCCATATGTACAGCCGCTATTTTATGTGGAATTTTGTCGGTAGACAGAACGATGCCCAGGGGCATGGTCAATTTACCGAAGGAAATTGGATTTCGGGAATCAAACCGATCGATAATATGCTGGTTGGCGGACAATATGCCCTGCCTGAATCAGAAAAAGAAAATGCGGGAAGAAACACCTATTTCTTCTTACCGTTGATATTGGGGATTTTGGGTGCTGTATGGCACTTCAAAAAGGACCAGAAAGATGCTACGGTGGTGGCACTCTTGTTCTTCTTTACCGGATTGGCCATTGTACTTTATCTTAACCAAACACCGATGCAGCCAAGGGAGCGGGATTATGCTTTTGCAGGTTCTTTCTACGCTTTCTGTATTTGGGTGGGTATGGGTGCCCTTTGGATTTCGGATATGCTGAGCAGGAAGATGAACGCCAAAACGGCGGCCATGGCGGCAACAGGGGTATCCGTGCTGTGTGGACCTGTGCTATTAGCCAGCCAGAACTGGGATGATCACGATCGCTCGGAGAAATTCCTGGCAAGGGACATGGCGAAAAACTACTTGGAGTCTTGTGCGCCGAATGCCATCCTATTCACCTATGGGGATAATGATACCTATCCGTTATGGTACGTGCAGGAGGTGGAAGGTTTCCGTACGGATGTGCGCGTAGTGAACTTGAGTTTATTGAGCTCGGATTGGTACATGAAACAGATGATGGAGAAAGTGAACGATGCGGATGCATTGCCATTGAACATCGATCCGGAGCAGATTAAGGATGGGGTGAGGGATGTGATCTATTACAATGATTTCAAGATTCCTGGACATGTAAACATTGAGGAATTATTGGCAGTGATGCTTTCTGATGATCCACAGGCAAAAGTTCAATTGCAGAGTGGTGAATTCGGAAACCTGCTTCCAACGAAGAATATGCAATATAAGGTGGATAAAGCCGCGGTAATTGCCAATAAGGTGGTGCCTAAGGAATGGGAAGATGTGATTGTCGATACAATGCAATGGACTTACCCAGGGAATATCGTTAGCCGTGCTGACCTTTCGATCATGGCCATTCTGGCGAACAATAATTGGAAGCGCCCGGTTTATTTTACCACAACAACACCTGAAGAAAACTACATCGGATTGGGTAAATACCTGGTATCTGAAGGTTTTGCCTTACGATTGATGCCGGTAGCTTCGGCGATGGAAGGTGAAATGAGCACTCCGATCGCTGATGTGGAGGGTACTTACAATAACATCATCAATAAATACAAATGGGGTAACATTGCGCATTCGAAATATCTGGATCCGGATTCCTACCGTTACATCAGCATATATGCGGGAAGTATCTTTGGGGAGACCGCACAAGGTTTATTGGCAAGCGGACATCAGGCAGAAGCCAAGAAATTGGTGAACAATGCCTATGAGAATCTTCCGAAACGGACCTACCTGATGTCGGAGATCTACGGTTATTCGAGCTTGATCGATGCGATGTACAAAGCAGGCGAACCTAGCAAAGCAACGGAAATCGTGAAACGCAATCTGAAATTCATCCGCGAGAACATGGCTTATTACATGGCGATAGCGGAAACAAAACCTAATCTGGAGATGCGGAATATGCGTTATGCCATGGCTTCCTTACAGCATTACCAACAGATCCTGACGACAGCGAACCAGAAAGAACTGTTGGCGGAAGCCAATCAGATCTTTGATCAGTATAAAGGACTTTTCCAAACAGGAGAGTAAGGAATTGATGCGGAGCATCAAGCATTAAATAATTGAAAAAAAGCAGCTTATTTCGTAAGCTGCTTTTTTTATGTTCAGGGAATCCGGGATTGCATTACGAATTTTGGAAAAAATGCCTTATTTTTGCCTAAATAAATCCATAGATGAAACAATCGAAATTATTAGATGGTCCTAAGTTTCAGATTACGCTCAAGCGATTGTCTCAACAATTAATTGAAAATCATGGTGATTTCAGTAATGCCGTGATCATCGGAATTCAGCCACGCGGAACCTATTTAGCAGAACGTTTAGTGAAAGAAATCAAAGAAATGACCGGGGTAGAAGTGCCTATGGGAATTCTTGATATTACCTTTTATCGGGATGATTTCCGGATGAAAGGGGCGAGTCCATTGGCAGCGAATAGTACGGTGATCGATTTTATCATTGATGGCAAGGATGTGATCTTGGTAGATGATGTGTTATGGACCGGAAGAACCATTCGTTCGGCCATGGATGCGCTTCAGGCTTTTGGTCGTCCGAATCAGATTGAGCTTATGGTGTTGGTGGATCGTCGTTTTTCCAGACAGATCCCGATCCAACCGGATTATATTGGTATCCAGGTGGATTCCATCGATTCCCAAAAGGTTATTGTCAGCTGGAAAGAGGTAGATGATAACGATAGTATTGTGTTAATCACCGATAAGAAGTAGTGATTTTATATTGTTTTACAAATGTCAGCATCTGAACAACTTAGTACCCGTCATTTATTAGGCATAAAAGATTTGAACAGCAATGATATCCAATTGATCTTGGATACAGCGGCAAATTTTAAAGAGGTTTTGAACAGACCGATCAAGAAAGTGCCTTCCTTACGTGATATCACCATTGCCAATGTTTTTTTCGAAAACTCTACCCGAACGAGGTTATCCTTTGAATTGGCGGAGAAGCGCCTTTCGGCGGATATCGTGAACTTCGCGGCTTCTTCTTCTTCGGTGAGCAAAGGGGAGACCTTGATCGATACGGTGAACAATATTCTGGCGATGAAGGTGGATATGATCGTGATGCGCCATCCTTATGCGGGAGCTGGGGTTTTCTTGAGCAGGCATGTAGATGCACAGATCGTGAATGCCGGTGATGGTGCGCATGAGCACCCTACGCAGGCTTTGTTGGATTCTTTTTCCATCAGGGAAAGACTGGGCGATGTGGCTGGTAAAAAAGTGGCTATCATTGGGGATATTTTACACTCGAGGGTAGCTCTTTCAAATATTTTATGTTTGCAGAAGCAGGGTGCTGAGGTGATGGTCTGTGGACCAACTACCTTGATCCCCAAATATATTTCTTCCTTAGGAGTGAAGATTGAGCATGATCTGATGAAGGCGTTGAATTGGTGTGATGTGGCGAATATGCTTCGGATCCAGTTGGAGCGTCAGGATATTGCTTACTTTCCTTCTTTACGGGAGTATTCGATGTTGTATGGTTTGAATAAGCAGATCCTGGATTCGTTGGATAAGGAGATTGTGATTATGCACCCGGGCCCTATTAATAGGGGAGTGGAGATTACGTCGGATGTGGCGGATAGTAGTCATTCGATTATTTTGGACCAGGTGGAAAATGGAGTAGCGGTGAGAATGGCCGTGCTTTATTTGCTGGCTGGGCAGAGGGGGTAGATTCGTCATTGCGAGGAGGCACTTCGTCATTGCGAGGAGGCACGACGAAGCAATCTTTCGACTTGTGTAAAGATTGCTTCGTTCCTCGCAATGACGCGTAAAGTAGACCCCACCCACCAACCACCCAACCTCCCCCAATCCCCACCACCCAACTCCCCCAACCCCCCCTCATCCCATTTCTGTTAAATAAAGTTAAATGCCCTAGGTTATTAACAGGTGTTAACAACTTTTGAGGAAAACATACAACTTATCCATTAATTTCGTAGGTTGAAGGATTTGTGTCATTTTCACAGTGAAACTACCTTCCATATTAATTATTTGACAGGCAATCTATTAAAGGAGTATTCAATCGTATGTATAAAAAAATTTACCAGGTAGGTGTGGCTTTGAGCTTAATGAGTACACCAGCATTGGCACAACATTCAGCTTGGCAAGAGGTAAATAAGGCTTATAAAGAAGGCTTAGAGTTATTTGAAAGGGGAAAATTTAGTTCTGCATCCAAGCAGTTTGATCTGGTGGAGCAGTTGAGGACCAAGTCGACCCTACAATTGGATGAAACCCAAGAGATCAGTTTACTGAAAGAGAATGTCCGTTATTATCAAGCGGTATGTGCGATTGAACTTGGCGAATCTGATGCGGAAAATCAATTCCTGAAATTCATCCGCGATTATCCGGCAAGTGCCAATTCCAAAGCTGCCTATTTCCAGATCGGTAAATCCTACTACGCAAAGAAAGACTATCCAAAAGCGATCGAATGGTTCGAGAAAATCGATAGCAAAAACCTTGCTGGTGCGGAGAACTTAGAATACCGCTTCAAACTGGCCTACGCTAAATTCATGACCGGCGATTATGAAGCTTCAAAACCGGTGTTTTTGGAGTTGAAAGATCAAAGAAGCCCATACCAGGAAGCAGCCATCTATTATTCGGCTTACCTAAGCTACCTTGATCAAGAATATAAAACCGCATTGAATGAATTTGAACGCTTAGAAGGTTCAAAAACCTACGAGAACAGTTACCCTTATTATATCACTGCCCTATATTTCTTGGATAAACGCTATGACGAAGTATTAAGCTACGCCTTGCCAAAACTGGAAACCACCAAGCAGGAGAGTGAGACCGACATGTTCCGCATCATTGCTGCCACCTATTTTATCAAAGGTGATTTGGACAAATCCAAAGAGTACTACGATAAATTCCAGGCGCAGGATCAAGGAAAAACACAGAACAATCAGGATAGTTACCAGATTGGTTATATCAATTACAAATTAGGACATTACGAAAAGGCGATTGAGGAATTGAGCAAACTGGAAGAACCGGATGCTTATTACCAAAGTGCCATGATCACCTTGGGGGATGCCTACCTAAAAACTGGCAACAAACAAGGCGCTAGAAATGCATTCTTCAAAGCTTCGAAACTGGAGTTTGATCCAGAATTGAAAGAAGAAGGTTTGTTCAATTATGCCAAGCTTTCCTACGACCTGGAATTCCACCAGGTTGCGCTGGATGCGATCCAGGAATACATCAAAACCTATCCTAGAACCAAAAGAAACGAAGAGGCGAGGACATTGCAGGCGGAGGTATTGTTGAGTACCAAGAATTACCGCCAGGCAGTAGATGTGTTGGAAGCCTTGAAAAATAGAGGTAAAGAAGCGAATGCGGCTTACCAGAAAGTAACGTATTACCGTGGGTTGGAATATTACAATGAACGTGCTTTTGAGAACGCGATTTCCATGTTCATGCGTTCGGAAGAAAACCGTCATGATGAGGAGATTCATGCTTTAGCGACCTATTGGAAAGCTGAAGCCATGTATGAGGTTCGTAAATACAAAGAGGCGGTTGCCAATTTCAATAAATTTCTGGCCTTGCCAGCAGCCCGTAAAACGGATGTGTATAACTATGCGAACTATGCTTTGGCCTATGCCGCCTTCCGTGCGGACAATTACAGCACCGCTGCCAATTATTTCGAGAGATTCTTAGCAGGCGGAGGTAAGGATGGTATCGATCTGAATACCCGCAACGATGCTTTTGCCCGTGCAGCAGATTCGTACCTTGCGATTAAAAACTACAGTAAGGCCGCTAATTATTACGACCGTCTGATCGCTTCGGGCGCGCAGAGTCAAGATTATGCCTTATTCCAAAAAGGGATATTATTAGGCCTTCAAGGCGATAACAATGGAAAGATTGCGACCTTGAATACCGTGATGTCGAAATACCCTAAATCCAATTATGCGGATGATGTGGCGTTCGAGGTACCTTATACCTATTTCTTGATGGGCAACCATGACGAAGCGATAACCGGTTTGCAGAAAATGGTGGAGCAATATCCACGTAGTTCTTATGTACCGAGAGCTTTGGTTACCATTGGTTTGGTACAGTACAACAAAGATCAGAACGATGCGGCTTTGGCTACCTTCCAACGCGTAGTAAACCAATACCCTACAACGGATGAAGCGAAACAGGCTTTGGGATCCATCGAAAACATCTACTTGGATAAAGGGGATGCTTCGGGATATATCCGCTATGCGACAGGTACCAATATCGGTGACTTAAGCACGGCAGAGCAGGATGCACACACCTTCTCCATCGCCCGTACCTTATTCGATCGTGGAAACTGGCAAGCTACCGTGGAGGCGGTGAATGCTTATTTTGATAAGTTCCCGAAACCGATCAATGAGAAACATGCGCGTTTCTTACGTGGGGAAAGTAATGCTAACCTGGGTAAGGACAAAGAGGCATTGCACGATTTCAATATCATCATGAATGACTGGACTTCGGCCTATACCGAAAAGACCTTGATTTCTGTAGCGAAATTGCATTTGCGCAATAAGGCTTATAACGAAGCGACGCAAGTATTGAAAAAATTGGAGCTGACTTCGGAATACAAAGAGAACTACGGTTGGGCAGTGAACAACCTATTGGTGAGTTACTTCAATATCGGCGATTATACCGAGACCTTGAATTATGCGAACATCATCAAGAAGTATGAAAAGGCTTCGGAGGAGGATATCGCTAAAGCACATCTATATGCGGCGAAGGCTTATTTGTCGACCAGTAGGGGATCTGAGGGCATGAAGGAATTGAACCTTGCTGCCTTGAAATCAAAAACCGAAACCGGTGCTGAAGCACGTTATATGGTGGCGGAACAACAAGTGAAGAACAAAAACTACGATGGGGCAATCAAGTCGGCCTTGGATATCGCAGATTCCTTCTCTTCGTATGACTATTGGGTGGCCAAAGGATTTATCCTGATGGCTGAAGCCTACCAAGCGAAGGGCGACAATTTCCAAGCGAAATCGACGTTGGAAAGTGTGATCGAGAATTACGAAACAACGGATGATGGCATCCTGGAAACGGCTAAAAATTTGTTAGAAAAAATTAAATAAGAATAGGAAAAAGATGAAGGTCAACACATTTTTTAAAAAATCTACCATATTAACCTGCTTATTGGGAATGGGCTATGCCGCTTCGGCGCAGACGCCAGAAAAACCAGTAACATTGGATTCTATAGATATCGTACGTGATTACCGCCCTATTCTTGCTGATGCAGTAAAAATTCGTCGTAGTCCTGATATGTCCAATAAAAGAGAGTACATGCCGAAATTGAATTACGGAAATGTGCCGGATAAGAAATTGGACATCAATACCGGATTGAAGGAACTGAAGATCATGGAAACCCCATTTTCGCAGATCTTTGATCTAAAGAGTAATTATGCCAAATTTGGTATTGGAAACTTTAATACCATTTTAGGTGAAGCCTATTTTGCGGTGGAAGATTATGAGGATATCCGTTTTGGAGGATATGCCAAGCACTTGAGCCAAAAAGGAAACTTGGAAGACCAGAAATTCTCCAGACAGGAAGTCGGAATCTTCGGACGTCGGATCTTACCGATGTTTACCCTGAATGGTTTAGTGGGATATAATGGCTTCGGAACACGCTTTTATGGTATTCCATTGGCAGATGACGAAACACCTTTAAACCCAACCCGTGAGGCACAACGTTTTAACGATATCTTCCTTTCGGCAGAATTGACCAGCAATTATGATCCTAACAATGCGGATGCGCTGAGCTATTCACTAAAAGCGGATGGATATATCTATAAGGACAAGTACGATGCGGGTGAAAACTCCATCGCCCTTGCAGGATACTTGAACAAAAGGGTGAATTCTTTCAATGTAGGTGCAAACCTTGCCGTGGATCTGAATTCCATCAAAGGCGTGAATACACCTGATGGTTCCTTGAACAACTCGATTGCGAACATCAATCCTTATATCAAATTCAAAGGCGATAATTATAACATTACTTTAGGGGCAAACATCGTTTCTGAATTTGGCGATAGCTCCAGATTCAACATCTTCCCAGAAGCAGAGATTGACTTTGCTTTGGTTCCGGAATACTTCTATATTTTTGGAGGGGTTAAAGGTGGCGTGGAAAAAGGATCTTTCCGTAGTTTCACGAAGTTGAATCCTTATTTGGGACCAAACCTGAACATCCAGAACACAGTAGACCGTATGAATATCTATGGGGGTATCAAAGGGAATGCCGGTGCCACATTTGGCTATAAAGTAAAGGCGTTCTACAGAAAAGTAGAAGGTTTACCTCTCTTTGTCAACAACCAGACCACACCATTCAATTTCGGATTGATCTATGATGGTGATGGTGATGATGCAGTTAAACATGTAGGTTTAGAAGGGGAGATCAATGTCCGTCTTTCGGCCTTGGTTAACCTTGGTGGTCGTTTGAACATCGACAATTATACCATGGTGGTCGAGGATGAAGCTTGGCACATGCCGAAAATGCGCTTAGCAGCCAATGCTCGATTTAACATTTCGGAGAAACTATTTATTGATGCCGAAGCGTTATTCCATGGGAATTCCTTTGCAAAAGAATATAGATTCGCGACCCAGAATGGTCAACCTGATGCGACCTTCCAGAAAACAACGGTTCCTTCATTCTTCGACCTAAGTGCTGGTGCGGAGTACAAAGCAACCAAGCAATTGGGGATTTTTGTGAAAGCGAATAACATTTTGAATACAGAATACCAACAGTACCTATATTATCCTAAATTAGGGTTTAATATTTTGGGTGGTATTAATTTTTCATTTTAAGGTAGACAAACTTTAAATTTGCACCGAAAAACGGATTCATGGATTTAGGAAGATATATTTATCAAGTATTAAAACACCGAAATGAAGTGTTTGTAAAAGGATTGGGCGTTTTTAAACGCATCCATACCTCTTCTGTATTTGATGAACGTAAAGGTGTTTATTTACCGCCATTGACTTATTTGGAGTTCGATCCGAAGTCGGTGGATGGGGTGGATATCGTAGAATATGTACAGCAGGCTAAGCAGGTATCCCACGCAGATGCGCAGGACTCGGTGCAGGAAGCTGTCATCAACCTGTTTGAGGAAATCAAGGACCATGGGCAGGCGAGCCTGACCCATCTTGGCCAATTGATCAGACATGGGAATTCCCTTGTTTTTAAAGCGGAAGATCTAAGCGGATTCCAATTGGAACCTGTGGAAGCCGGAGAAATCCTACCAACCGCTGTGGTAACAGCGCCTGAAGAGGAACTAGAGGTGGAGGAAACGGTAGCAGAGCCAGCGGAGGAGCAAACAGTCGAGGAAACCGAAGTCACTGAGGAGGCACCAAGCGAAGAGCCTGTTGCCTTTGCCGAAGAACCCGAAGCGATTGTCGAAGAACCTGTTTATGAAGAAGAAGCTCCGCGCTCATCGAATAAATTAGTTTGGTTTATTGCAGCAGCCATCCTTGCCATTGCTGTTATTGGTGGCTTGGCTTATAACAAAGGTTTCTTTGAAAAAAATACCTCGGCAACGGCCTTGGATAGCAACAAAAATCAGGTAGTAGAACAGAACAATACCGCTTTGGCTACTGCGGACAGCAGCTCTTTAGCCTTGGATTCTTTAGGTAGAGCTGATTCGACAGTTGCGAAAGATTCTGCAGCCGTGAAACCTGCAGCTAGCGAAGAGACTAAAAAACCATTGATCCCTGCCGGTCATCAGTATTCCATCGTCATTGGCAAGCATGCTACCTTGGCGCAGGCATTCGATCAGGCAGAATCATTCAATAAAGCGGGAGTAACCTCCGTTCGGGTAATTCCAAGTAAATTGGCACACAACAAGAAAACAGTTATCTGGGATACGTATGTAACGAAAGCTGAAGCGGATTCCGCTTTGCGTGTTGTTCAGAAACGTCACGTAGCAGATGCCTGGGTTCAAAAACTGAATTAGTAATCAATCACAAACAAGCATAACTTTTAATAATCATTATGTCATTAGTACAAGCAACAGTTGATACCTTAAATCAAGTTCAACAACAAGCATTACCGGTAGTCGTTCAGGAAGATCTTAATCTTCTTCAATTATTGATGAAGGGTGGATGGATCATGATCCCAATCCTATTGTTATTCTTCTTAGGATTAGTCATCTTTTTCGAACGTTACATCACCATTTCCAAAGCAGGTAAAACAGAGGGTGGATTATTAGCGCAGGTTAAAAGTAATGTCCTTGCCGGAAAATTGGATTCTGCGATGGCGGTATGTCGCTCTAGCAATTCTGCATTATCCAGGATGTTGCAAAAGGGATTGACCCGTGTTGGTCGTCCGATCAAAGACATTGAAGGAGCGATTGAAAACCAAGGAAAATTAGAGGTTTCCCGTTTGGAGAAGAACATCAATATCTTGGGTATCATTGCAGGTATTGCGCCGATGCTTGGTTTCGTAGGAACGATCTTTGGGGTAATCCAGATCTTCCGTGATGTAGAGGTAGCAGGCGGTATTGATATCGGTTCGGTATCGGGTGGTCTATATGTGAAAATGATCGCATCGGCTTCCGGATTAACCATCGGTATCTTAGCTTACATTGGTTACCATATTTTGAATATGATGGTAGAACGCTTGATCTTACGTATTGAGACGGATGCTATCGAATTTATTGATCTATTGGATGAGCCTAGCTTATAATAGCTAATAGCGCAATCATTCCAAAAGCTTTACATATCATACTATGAATCTACGTAATAAAAGAAATAAACCAGCTGCCGAGGTACACACCGCTGCGTTGAACGATATCATGTTCTTTTTGATGTTGTTCTTCCTTTTGGCTTCTGCAGTTGCCAACCCACAGGTTGTCAAACTACTATTACCGAAATCTTCTGCTGGAGAGCAATCTGTAGCAAAAAAGACCATGACCATTTCGGTAACCAGTGATCTGACCTACCATGTGGATAAACAAGCCGTGCCTTTGGAGAACCTGGAAAGTTATATCCAGTCCAATATCGCTACGGGAGAAGAGTTGACCATCATGCTATATGCAGATGAAACAGTGCCGATCAAAAACATCCTTTCGGTGATGGATGTGGCCAATAAATTAAAAGTGAAACTTGTTCTGGCTACGGAGCCTAAAAGAGACTAATTACCTGGGTAATTAAACGTTTCTTTCGGCAGGTAGTCGAATTGATTAGGAATTAGGATATGTATTACCATCAATATCAAGAAGAAAATAACCTTGGAAAGGCGTTTGGGATATCGTCTTTGGTGATGATCGCCTTGGCGGCCATCGGGTTTTTTATTGTCTTTTCAGAAGACATACCGGAATACGGGATGGGCGGAATTATCGTGAATTACGGTACTTCCCCGGAAGGTATGGGCGATGATTACATGAGTGTGGATGAACCTTCCATGGATGAAAATGCCAATAATGTAAGACCAGATAAGATCGATCCAAATACCACACCTATTCCAACTCCATCCCAGCAAGTAACCGACAAAGCGGTACAAACGCAGGATATGGAAGATGCGCCGGTAGTGCCTAAATCGGAGAAGCCGGTAAAGGCCAATGCGGATCAGGCTACAGCAGAGAAGAAAGACGCTACACCTGCGGTCAATCCGAATGCCTTGTATAAAGGCAAGAAGAACAACGCACAGGGCGTAGGTGATGGTACAGGAAGTACGGCCGGAAACCAAGGATCCAAACTAGGAGACCCATTGGCATCTAATTATGGTGAAGGTGGATCTGGTTTTGGAAACACCATGCTTTCTTTGGAGAATCGTCGATTCGAGGTTCGCCCGAACGTGGAAGATAATGGCCAACAGACCGGTATTGTCAAGGTGGAATTTACTGTGGATAAAAGCGGGAACATCATTCGTGCCCGTCAAGCTAAAGGAACTACGATCGCTGACTATAGGTTGGTGCAGAAATGTGTGGATGCGGTTCGCAGAGCACGTTTGAATTCTTTAGCCAATGCTCCGGATACCCAAACCGGATTAATTACCTTCAGATTTAGAGTAAGATAATCTTTCTAGAATATGAAAACATTTACAGAGGTAATCGAGTATCTTTATGCTCGATTACCTATGTTTACCCGTGATGGCGCTTCTGCCATTAATCCCGATGTGGATAAAACACTTTTACTTTGTGAAGCATTGGGAAACCCCCATAAAAAATTCAAATCTATACACATCGCCGGAACCAATGGTAAGGGATCCAGTTCACATATGTTGGCTTCTGTGCTTGCTGCATCGGGCTATAAGACCGGATTATACACTTCGCCTCACCTGGTTGATTTTAGGGAAAGGATTCGCTTAGATGGCGCTATGATCCCTCAACAGCAGGTAGTTGATTTTGTGAATAAGCACCAAGCATTGATCGAAGAGATCCAACCTTCCTTTTTTGAGGTGACGGTGGCTTTGGCGTTTGACTATTTCGCAAATGAAAAAGTGGATATCGCTGTGATCGAAGTGGGATTGGGCGGGCGTTTGGATAGCACCAATATCATTTCGCCTGAGCTATGTCTTATCAGTAACATTGGGATGGACCACATGAACGTCCTTGGGGATACTCTGGAAGAAATAGCAGGAGAAAAAGCAGGAATCATCAAAGCCAACACGCCTGTAGTGATCTCAGAAAAACAAGCGGATTTACAGCATGTTTTTATCGAAAAAGCAGCCGCTATGCAAGCGGAACTGACCTTTGCTACGGATGTGCTTGAATTGGTTCGCGCAGATCGTACCACTGAAGGATTGCAGGTGGAGGTGTTGAATAAGGCGACACAAGAAAAGCAGCAATGGCTATGCGACCTCACAGGTACTTATCAGCAGAAAAACATCTTGGGTGTGCTTACTTCTACCCAAAAGCTGAAGGAATTAGGCTATGTCTTGCCAGATGAGAAAGTTGCTTATGGCCTAAGCCATGTGCAGGAAAGCACCGGACTCCGTGGAAGATGGCAGACCTTGCAAAAATCTCCTTGGGTGATCTGTGATACCGGTCATAATGAAGATGGGATAAAAGAAGTACTGAAGAACCTTCAAATCTTAAACTTCCAAAAACTACATATTATCTTTGGCGCGATGAAGGATAAGGACCTGAGCCATATTCTGCCCCTGTTGCCTAAAAATGCACAATATTATTTTGCAGCTCCCGATATGCCTCGGGCAATGCCTGCGGATCAGCTAAAGCAATTGGCATCAGGATTTGATTTAAAAGGAAATCATTACGAAAGTATTGAACAAGCATTTGATGCTGCCCTACAACAATATCAGGAAAATGATCTGATCTTTGTAGGCGGGAGTACCTTCGTCGTAGCGGAGTTGTTGACTAATCGTTTTTAGTCAACTCTCCACGTAAAGGCTCCTGTATCCAATGCGCTACTTCCTCTTGGGATGCAATCTCACCCTGGAGGTACATAAGCTTGGTTACAGCGGTCTCAAATGTCATGTCGTAGCCATTGAGTATACCAATGCATTTTAATCCATTAGAGGTCTCGTAACGGCCCAGTTCCACTGAACCTACCTTACATTGGGATATATCCAAGATATTCTTGCCCGATTTTACAGCATCAGCCAGCAGGTTCAAGAACCATTCGTCCGTCATGGTATTGCCGGATCCAAAAGTCTCCATCACAATACTGCGAACATCTGAGTTCAATACCGCTTCAATGGTTTCTTTACTGATACCAGGGAATAGTTTCAGTACGCCTACGCGGGTATCGATATGGTAATGGCAGATGAATTCCTTGCCTTCATTATTCAATAGTACTTCCTCATTGTATCGGATATGGATTCCAGCTTCTGCCAATACCGGGTAGTTTGGCGAACGGAATGCCTCAAATTTATCCGAATTGTATTTGAAGGACCTATTTCCACGGAACAGTTTATTATCAAAAAGAATACATACTTCCTGAATGATCGCACGACCATCCTTTTTGGCCGATGCAATTTCCAAAGCCGTCATCAGGTTCTCCCGAGCATCTGTACGGATCTCCCCAATAGGTAATTGAGAGCCGGAGAAGACTACCGGTTTCTGAAGACCTTCCAACAGGAAACTCAACATCGACGCCGAATAGGCCATGGTATCCGATCCATGAAGGATCACAAAACCATCGTAATGGTCATAATTATCACGGATGATCTTGGCCATCTCCAACCATATACTCGGTCTCATGTTAGAGGAGTCGATGATAGGGTCGAAGGAATGCACCGTCAGCTTATAGTTCAAACGACTTAAATCCGGAAGGTTTTTTTCGATCAACTCAAAGTCAAATGGAATAAATGTTCCTGTTTCAGGGTCCTTAACCATACCGATGGTTCCACCTGTATAAATGATAAAAATGTTATACATGGACTAGATGTTAAATACTTTTTTAGAATTATTGGTTGTTATTTCAGCTAATTTCTCCAACGATATTTCATGGAGATCCGCTACTTTCTGGGCAACATGTACCAAGTAGCTGCTCTCGTTTTCTTTGCCACGGAACGGAACCGGTGCCAAGTAGGGGGCGTCCGTTTCAAGGACAATATGCTTCAGGTCGATATCCTTTACCACGGCGTCCAATCCAGCCTTTTTAAAGGTGACCACACCACCTATTCCCAACATGAAATTCAGGTCGATGGCCAACTTAGCTTGGTCGAGATTTCCCGTAAAGCAATGAAAGATCCCAAACAAACGACCATCCTGTTCCTCTTTCAGGATCTCAAACACTTCATCAAAAGCCTCCCTACAATGTATGCTGATCGGTAGGCCCATATCCTTCGCCCAATTGATCTGCTTTCGGAAGGCCGCTTGTTGCCATGCAAGGCTGTCCTGCTCCCAATAAAGGTCGATGCCAATTTCGCCAATAGCATAGATCTTTCTAGCCTGGATCTCCTGTTCAATCTGATCTAATACCTGTGCATAATCTTCCTTAACACTGCAGGGATGCAAGCCCAACATAGGAAAGCAATGGGATGGATATTCGCCGACGGTCTGGTAGACCATGGGAATGGATTCGAGATCCACATTCGGAAGGAATAAGCGATCTACCCCCTGATCTAGACAACGTTGCATCTGTTGCTTCAACTTGTCGGGTTCCGTACTGTAATAGATATGGGTATGCGTATCTGTTAGCGAATATTTGCGAGGACTGCTTATTTCTTCCATGGAGCCAAAGTTAATATTTTGTTATTGAATGTGCCCCTATAGAATAAAAAATCGCAGTTATTTCAAAAATAACTGCGATTCATTATTAATATTTCAATATTTTAACCTAGAGGCCAATAACATTATGGTGTTGGAACCGGAATAGTAGGCTGTGCTGGTGTTGGTTCTTCTTTTGGACCTGGGATAATTTCCAATACATCCACATCAAATACCAATGGTGCATATGCTGGAATCATGTTTCCTTGAGCACGCTCACCGTATCCTAAAGATGAAGGAATGATGAAAGTAGCTTTAGATCCTTTTTTCAATAATTGAAGACCTTCAGTCCATCCTGGAATAACCGGTGTATGACCGATACGTACGCGCAATGGCTCGTAAGGTCTCATTGGTTGGTGGATTTTCTCTTTTTTCGCAGTCTCTGGATTGTTCGTATCGAACATTTTTCCAGTAGTCAAGCTACCAGTATAGTTCAATACTACGGTATCACCTACAACAGGGCTGTTGCCAGAACCTTCTGCTTTGATAACATATTGTAATCCTGATGCTGTTTTCTTAGGTGTCAATTTGTTTTTCTCCACGTAGCTAGTGATTTTACCTTGTTCTGCTTTTTTCAGGTTTTCTGTTTCAGCTAGGTAGAATTTGTTCACTTGTTCGAATAGAGCAGAGTCAGTTAAATTACCTTTCTTGAAGTGTTTTTTAACTTTTACTGTGAATTGGATGTATTTATCAGCGATATCTGGTTTTGGTTGACCAGTTCTAGCTGCCATGGTATCCAAGTTCAATCTGAATACGGCGCTATCGCCTTCACCCAACATTTTTAACATGGTATTGTTATCACCTGGGTATCCACCTTGCATCAATGAATCTGGGTAGATAGGTGCAATTTGGGACATACCTAAATCATAAGTACTTCCTAAAAGGGAGTCACGGTCTGTTTCAACGATCATATCCAACGCTAGGATATCACCACCTACAGCTTTTTCAGCGCCGCCATCCTTGATATACTTATATTCAAGGCCACCTTCACCTTTTTTAAAATTCTGACACGATGCAAAGAATAGTCCTGCTAGTGCCGTTAAAACTACAATCGATTTTTTCATTTTTCTATTTATAACTCTTAAAATATGCTATGTTAAATATTCTTTATACTCCGGCAAGATAGATTTGAATCTGCTTACCACTTCACCTAATTCCTCTGTAGAATTTCCGCCGGCAGCATTCAAATGGCCACCGCCATTGAAATGCTTCTTACAGATTGCATTACATGGGATTTCTCCAATGGAACGCAAAGATAATTTAATTAATTCAGTTCTATCTACAAATAATCCAGCCAAACGAATGCCTTTGATCGAAAGGGCATAGTTCACCAATCCTTCCGTATCGCCCGTCGTTACATTGAACTTTGCCAGATCATCCTTGCTCAAGGAGAATAAGGCTGTATGATATTCCGGAATCACCTCCAAACAGTTCAATAAGGCATAGCCTAAAAACTTAAGCCTGTTCTCTGTACTGCTGTTATAGATCTGTTCGTGGATCTCCCAGTTTCTAGCGCCAGCTTCCAATAAACCTGCAATGATCAGGTGTACTTCCGAAGTGGTCGATTTAAATCGGAAAGAACCGGTATCTGTCATAATCCCTGTATACAAACAGGTGGCTATTTGCTCATCAATATGTGCTTTATCCTGAAATTCCTCCACGATAAATTTATATACTAATTGAGCGGTTGCTGCTGCATTGGAATCCCAATAGCAAACAGTAGCAAAATCCTCTGGATCCAGATGGTGGTCGATCATCCATTTCTGGCCTTTCGCTTCCCTGATAACGGGTTCCAAGATGTTGGTACGAGATAATGCGCTATAATCCAAACAAAAGATGATTTCTGCCGCATCGAACAAAGATTGTGCATAGGCTGTATCTTCCGTATAGAAGATCAATTCCTCACGGCCAGGCATCCAATCCAAAAAGGTTGGAAAATCCGATGATAGCACGATGTGCACATCATGGCCTTTCTTCTTCAACCAATAGTACAAGCCTAAGGAAGAGCCAAGGGCATCTCCATCAGGTTTATGATGGGTAGTGATGATGATCTTTTTAGGTCTGGATAGTTCTACTAAATATTCTTCTCCTGTCAACATACGAATTTTGTGATTGCAAACCTAATGAAAAAAAATCGGCAATGAAAAAAAACCTTAATGCCTAAATGCATAAAGTTTCCAATCCCGACGGGTGCAAATCAGATAATTCCCCGAATTGTAATTGATTTTTCCATCATAGAATAGGGGCTGGGCCTCTACAGGATAGCCATCTGCTATTCCACCGTTCTCTGTAAATAAATAGATCAGGTTGGTGCCTTGTGGCGCTATACCCATCTTCAGCAAACCAGATCCCGCAGGGAAATAATAAGGTTTGTTTTCAATCTTCTTGGTAAAGGTATGGTCAAAGAGCGGTTTAACCGTATTCCCCAATTCCAGTATTTGCAGCACAGAACCATCCAAAACGATCATTTCTGGAGCAGAAGTACCTGCAATATTCTCAAATTCGGCATGGTATTTTGCGTCCCATTTTCCTTCATATACCACCTTGCTCTCGCCCTGTTTATTCATTTCATAGACTTTACCGTCCTCATCGGCGGCATAGTAAACATAGCCATTTTCCCGTTGTACAATGCCCAGGTTAGAAATAAAATTAACATCCCCAGGGACATCGATCTCTTGGGTTTTATTTCCACCCATATCAAAGAAATAAACCCTACCGTAACTTGTAGCCACAACCACCTGGTTGTCCACAAACTGTGCAGGCCCCATTAAACTGCCTTCCACCGTCACATTATCCCATCCTACTACAGCACCTCCTTCCAGGTCATAGGCCATCAACTTGTTCTTACCCGGAATGATCAGCATTTTCTGATTTCCCCAATCCACATAAGTAGGTTGAAAGCTTGGCTCAGCAGAAACACTGCTGGAAAAGCCGGACATCATTTTACCATGAGGATCAAATCGATAGAGTCTCCTTCGGTCGGTAACCAGAACGAGCGAGCGGTCCTCCAACTGGATGGTCTTCCCAACAATTCGACCTGAAAATACGGTAGACCACAGTTTATTTCCACTAGGATGAATGGCATGAACCGTATGATCCTGCTCTTGTGCCAGGATAAACTGCGAGGTATCCGAATGTTCAAAAACATAAGGCCCCGATATTAGTCGGCTACCCATGCTGTAGGTCCAATCTGCATTTACCCCCAGTCGGTTCTTACTTTTATAGATACCATAAAGGCGGCTGATAAAATTACCGGCATTGCCCGACAACTGTAACGACCAGGAATAGAATTCCTGATACCCATAATCTTCCTTATTCCTAAAGTTCTTACTGTAGGTATTGCTCAAGTTATTGATCAAAAAGTTGCTGGCATTTTTGGTGTTCAGGAAAAAGGTGACATTGGCCTCATTTCCTTGGATCTGCTCATAGTTCTTAAAGCCAATTCCACCGATCAATAGATCTTTACGCTTCCAGGTACGTAGATACTCCTGTAACGTGGATTGTTGGTTTGCTAGGACGATAAGATTGTTTACACGAACAAAATAGGGTCTCGAAAAGGCCTTTAAACCTTCGCCGAAATAGCGATAGGGCATATGGGCATGTCTGAACCTATAGATGCTATCGCCAACTGTTTCGGCGAGTTCCGGTAAGATTTGTTCCAATTTACTGCTGTCTTTGATGGCAATAAAACCTAAATAATCCGAATTACTCTGTTCTACAACGGCAAAATCCCCAGCAATAACCGATTTAAAATCAGCCAGCAGGTTCGGTCTATCCTTCGCGATTTCCACTTCCTGATCAGTTAACTGTTTGGCTCCATCCTGACCCTGTTGCCATTTAGCCAAGTCGGTAAACCAGCTATTCGCATCGGAAAAGGAATATTCCACAAACATCATCGTGTTTGATGGGAAATAATTGTACAAGCGTTGCACTGTTTTCCGTTGGTTGGCAAACAAGGCGATATACTGACTGTCCTTATCTTCCAGTTCACTCTCGCCCGAAAGCATCAAAGCATCCTGTTTATAATTGATGTTCCAAACTGTCTGTCCTTTTAATTGGATGAACTGACGTAGAAAATCGCCGGCCTTATTCCGCTTAAAAACAGCAAAAAAGGCAGGAAGATTTTGTTGTGGAACATACACCGTAAAAGGTGAATTACGGTTGCTGAGTTCATTGAAATAGGTTATTTGAGACTCCTTAAGCTTTTCCTGCTTTTTGTCGAGTACTTTCAACAACAGCTCTTTGTTATAGCTGGCAAAGAAAATATTGGACTGATAACTCACGTAAAAACTCGAATCGGAGATTTTACTTTGGGTAGAGTCCTTCAATATCTGTTGAAAACTATAGATGGTATGGCCCAAACTATCGGATTTACCGAATTTAAACTGCGAGCTTAATTGACCCAGCAATTGATCCATCGCTTCTTTTTCAGGTTCTTCAACAACCGGAATGCTATAGAGCATTTCCGTCTGATCCTTCCCTGGATGTAAGGATATAAAAATATCTGAACCACCCAGATAAGCGGATAGATTTTTATTCCTTAAAAGTTGTTGTTTGAGGAGGTTCAGCTGTTCCAGGTCCTGCTTGCCAAGAATAGCCTGGAATATTTCAAAATCCTTAAAGATGTTATCCGTTGTCTCGTCGTTCACGAAGGAAGCGACCAGGTAAGTGTCACTGGGTAAAAATGCGATAGGTTTTACCGCTTCTTTTTTTTCTGAGTCCAATCCACCAAAGTAGAAAACCGAAGCTACAATGACAGCGATGAATAGAAGAACAGAAACAATTATTGTATTTCTCATGTTCGAAAAGCCTTCCGAGGTATTAGTTTATGTTGAATATATACAAAATTGCAAAATTAGACGAGTTTTTTAGGAAGTTATTTTATACATTTATAAACGAAAAAATAACCAACAATTATTTTAACGGCATATATGAACAAGCAAATAATTCTAACTGCCTCATTTTTTGGCTTGCTTGCAGTGATCTTGGGCGCTTTTGGAGCTCACGGCCTGGAAGGCAAAATTTCAGAGAAACAGTTAGAGACATGGGGAACAGCCAATCAATATCATTTTTACCATACATTGGCATTGTTATTCTTATCCACTTTTTCCAGGGCAAAAAGTCAATCCATTAAGGTTTCTTATATCATGTTTACCTTGGGTATCTTCTTGTTTTCCGGTTCGCTTTACCTTTTGAGTACCAGAAACCTGTTAGGGATAGAGAATATTTCGGTTATTGGCCCCATCACACCATTGGGAGGCGTATGCTTCATGGTCGGATGGATCGCCTTATTTGTCGCAGCTATGAAGAATAGAGCATAAGCATATTAAAAATTAAATTGATGGAAGCTGCAGGCCTTGGTCTGCAGCTTTTTTTTATGCTAAAATGAGGCTAATATTCCCTATTTTTGTTATATGTCTCAAGCGGAATTATTAGCCTCAAATCGAAAGACTTTATTTGTTGAAGTGATCTTGCCACTGGCCATCGCCAAAAACTATACCTATCGGGTTCCCCTCGAACTCAACGAAAAGGTAAAAGTCGGTTGCAGGGTGATCGTACAATTCGGAAAGAACAAAATCTATTCGGCTATCATCGTGGCTTTAAGCGAAGAGGCTCCGCTGCAATATGAGGCAAAGTATATCCTGGATGTGGTAGACGATGATCCCATCATCTTCCCTAATCAGATTGTCCTATGGAACTGGATTTCGGAATATTACATGTGTTTTCCGGGGGATGTCATGCAGGCTGCACTGCCTGCCGCATTGAAAATGGCCTCCGAGACCAAGATCATGGCAGCAGATGATCCTACTTTAGATCGAAGCCAGATTTCCGATAAAGGATACATGATCCTGGAAGCATTGGACCTTGCCGGAGAACTGACCGTCAATGATGTCATAAAAATCCTGGGGCAGAAAACCGTATTCCCTTTATTGAGAAGCCTTTTTGAAAAAGGTTACATCCTGATCTCGGAGGAGATCAAGGAAAAATATAAAGCAAAGACCAAAGCTTTCTTACGATTGGCATCTATCTTTAATGATGCGGATGGGAAGAGAGAACTATTGGACTCCCTAAATAAAGCGCCTAAACAACAGGATGCGGTCCTTGCCTTTATGCAATTGCAAAAAACAAAAACAGATATCAGTAGGCAGGATGTCATGGAAGCATCGGGTGCTTCCGCAAGTGCCATAACTGCCTTGATCGATAAAGGCGTATTCGATGTGAAGGAAAAAGTGGTGAGTCGTTTCGAAGGAACAGATGTCCTATTATCCCCGGATTTTACATTTAATGAAGCCCAGCAAACAGCATTCGATCAGATCAAATTCAATTTTGAATCCAAAGATGTCGTGTTGCTTCATGGGGTTACCGCCTCGGGTAAAACCCAACTCTATATCCGCCTCATTGAGGAATGCCTGGCAACAGGAAAATCAGCTTTATATCTACTGCCAGAAATCGCATTGACCGCTCAGATTACCGAACGCCTTAAACTGCATTTTGGCGATAAGCTCGGTGTATATCATTCTCGGTTCAACGATAATGAGCGTGCAGAGGTGTGGCATCGGGTTAGGAAGGGCGATTTCCAAGTGGTCATCGGAGCAAGGTCATCCGTTTTTCTTCCCTTTTTCGATCTGGGATTGATCATTGTGGATGAGGAACATGAAAATTCCTATAAACAATATGATCCGGCACCAAGGTACCATGCGCGGGATACCGCCATCTATTTAGGCCACCAACATCAGGCTAAAGTATTACTTGGTTCGGCTACACCTTCCGTAGAAAGTTATTACAACGCCAAAGCGGGAAAGTATGGTTTAGTGGAACTCCTGCAGAGATTTGGCGAAGCCAAATTACCGGAAATCCAGATTGTCGATATCGCTGAAGCGGGAAGGAAGGAAGAGATGTTTTCCTACTTCAGCGGAACATTATTGAAAGCTATCCAAACCACCATCGCCAATAAGGAACAGGTCATTCTGTTTCAGAATAGGAGAGGCCATACCCCCTTTCTGCAATGTGGAACCTGTGGTTATGTGGCCAAATGTGTCAACTGTGATGTCAGTTTGACCTACCATAAAACCAGCAATCTCTTACATTGTCATTATTGTGGCTTTTCGGAAGAAATGCCCCAGACCTGTCCGGCTTGTGGTTTGCCCCACATGCAGAGCAAAGGTTTTGGAACAGAAAGGGTGGAAGAGGAATTGGAGCTGCTATTGCCTGATCTGCGGATCGGTAGGCTGGACCTCGATTCCACCAAAGGAAAACATGGGTTCGACCGCGTGATCTCCGCTTTCGATAACCAGGAATTTGATGTGCTGATCGGAACACAGATGGTCACCAAGGGACTTGATTTTGGGAATGTGAGCCTCATCGGTGTCATCAATGCTGATGGGATGATCAACTTCCCTGATTTCAGGGCCTATGAACGGGCATTCTCTCTATTTTCTCAAGTATCAGGAAGAGCGGGGAGAAGGCAGAATCCAGGTCAGGTCATCATCCAGACCTATACACCGAACCATCGAATTCTGGAGCAGGTCCAACAACATGATTATGAAGGCATGTTCATGATCGAAGTAACCGAAAGAAAGAATTACCAGTATCCTCCTTTTTATAGGTTGATCAAATTGGATGTGAAGCATAAAGACCAAGATCTGGTCAATGATTCAGCCATTCGCTTGGCTTCTTTACTAAGACAGCAATTGGGAGCCAGGGTACTGGGTCCTGAACCACCATTGGTTTCCAGAGTGAGGAATAACTTTATCCAGACCATTACCCTGAAGATCGAAAGAAAGGACATTTCCATTAGTAAGGTCAAAGATCTGATCAAACAGTCTATCCTGCACTTTGACCTGGATAAAAAGAATAAAGGGGTTAGGATACAGATTGATGTGGATCCGTATTAATTAAACCTATACGAAGCTATAGGTCAAAAATTACCAGGCTTGATCACCCACCAAGGGTACAAATCGGAAGGTGTCCAATTCAATACGTTCAAAATCATTCTCGCCCACACGTAGGATAGTCACCATCTTTTGTGCTTTTTCATCTCCCACCGGGATGACCATCAAGCCGCCGAGCTTGAGTTGTTTCAACATTTTTTCCGGTACGAAAGGAGCTCCTGCCGTTACGATGATGCGGTCGTAGGGCGCATGTTCTGGTTTGCCCATCGAGCCGTCTCCCAAGAAAAAATGAGGTTTATAACCCATATAGGGCAATACTTGAATGGTTCTGTTGTAGAGGTTTTCCTGCCTTTCAATCGTAAAAACCTCTGCACCCAATTCCATTAGGATACAAGTCTGATAACCTGATCCGGTTCCTATTTCCAATACTTTATCGCCTTTATTGATATGTAGCAGTTGGCTTTGGTAAGCTACGGTATAGGGTTGGGATATGGTCTGTCCATCGCCAATGGGGAAGGCAATGTCCCGATAAGCTTGATTCCAGAAAGTTTCATCGAAAAAGAAATGCCTTGGCACTTTTCCAATGGCAGCAAGGACTTTTTTGTCTTCGATACCCCTTTTTTCGAGATGTCGAACCAACTGTTTCCTCGCTCCCTGTTCCCGGTAATTGTCAACAAACTTATACGCCATATCCCCCAAAATTACCCTTATTTTACCATATTTCTAAGATTAATTGCAAAACATTCATGCTCAATTACCTGAGGAATTTTTAGGTTTAAACCTATTCATAAGCTTATTTTTCGTATTTTTATTAAAATCATGATCAAATGAAAAAGCTTTTTGTATTTATCCTATTCATTTCATTTCAGTTACCTTTTCTATTCGCGCAACAGATATCTCCAAAAGACGATGACGTGATGAAAGTATTGGCTATCGGGAATAGTTTTTCCGAAGATGGCATCGAAAACTACCTTTATGATTTAGCAAAGGCTGCCGGGAAGAAAATGGTGATCGGAAATCTATATATAGGTGGAGCACCGATAGAACTGCATCTGAAAAATGCCCATAATAACCTAAAAGCCTATAGCTATCGTAAAGTAGGGGAGGATGGCATTAAAAAAACAACAGACAAAGTCAGTATTGAAGAAGCCCTAGCAGATGATAATTGGGACTATATCAGTTTGCAGCAGGCAAGTCCACTTTCAGGAAAATATAATGTGGTCATGCGGGGTCTGCCCGATCTTTGGACCTATGTTTTTGCCCATATGAATCCAGATTCCAAGATGGTCTATCACCAGACTTGGGCTTACCAACAGGACTCTAAGCACGAGGGGTTCAAAAATTATGATGGCCAACAATTGGTGATGTACGATAGCATCATGAATGTGACTAGCCAGATCGCCAAGACAGGAGATTATGAGTTTGTGGTACCCGCTGGTACTGCTATTCAAAATGCGAGAACTAGCTCTATCGGTGATCACATGACAAGAGATGGCTACCACATGAACTTGGACTATGGAAGGTTCACGGCAGCAGCAACCTGGTATGCTAAATTGTTCAATCTCGATCCAAGAAAAAATAAATATAAACCGGAAAAAATAACCGATATCCAAGCCAAGATTGCAAAAGAGTCGGCTTGGAAAGCGATAAAAAAACCATTTAAAATCACAAAGGTTAAGAAATAATGAGTGTAGCATATTACGAGGAAAATGTTGCCTCTGCCACAACCAATATCAAAGCGTTAGAATCCAAAATCAATAAAAATTCCTTCCTCAGATTAGGGGTTATGATTCTAGGAGGAATCATTCTGTTCAAACTATTCGATACCAATAATATTATTTTGGTGATGGGGACCATCATTCTGGTCGTCGTTATCTTTCTGTTTTTGGTCTTTCGGCAGAGTAAGATTGAACGAAAGCTACAGGAGGCAAGGATTTTCCTTCGGATCAATGAGAACGAACTGAATATCATGAACCGCAAGGGCAATATGTATGAGCATGGAGAAGAGTTTAACGATGGAGCCCATCCTTATGCTTCTGATCTGGATGTTTTCGGAGCCAATTCACTCTTCGCTATGGTTAACCGCTGTTCCAGTAAGGATGGGGTAAACGTATTGAAGGATTGGTTCTCCCATGCAGCCACCAAGGAAGAAATCTTGGCGAGACAGCAGGCGGTTAACGAATTGCGTGAAGATCCGTCGCATCTACAGACCTTTCAGACCAAAATGATGATCAATCTGGGCTCAAAAGTTAACCTGAGAGCATATATCGCCAGCTTTTTTAATGATAAAAAACTGAATTTTGGGAACAAATGGTTAGCATTCTATGTGGAAGCAAGTCCTAATATTTTCTTCTTTGGATTGGCCTTTTCCCAATTTTACTATAATATCGTTCCTTATCTGTTGATCTTGGCTGTTGTCCATCTTTTGTGGACACTTTCTCAGGCCGGGAAGATTTCCCAATTTTCCAATAAGATCGATAAACTGGGCGCCTCCCTATTGGGCTTGGCCGATGCCATTAAATTAATAGAAGATAAAAAATACACATCAAAGCTCAATCTGGAAATCCAACAGCAGATTAAGGTAAAAGGCTCAGAAAAAAAGCTATCGACCATCATCGCTGAACTCGGTAAGTTGATCGATAAGTTGGATGCCCGAAATAATATGTTTGTAGGGGCAATTCTTAACATGTTGTTCCTATGGGATTTTAAACAGGTAATGGCTATCAATAAGTGGAAAGAGCAGTACCAGGATTCCATTCTGCAGGGATTTGAAGCCATATCGGCTTATGAAGCGTTGGTTTCTTTAGCTATTCTTTCTAAGAACAACCCGGACTGGGTGCAACCGGAAATACTGGATCATGTCCGGTTCGATAAGATCAATGCAGAGGAATTGAATCATCCGTTGATCATCAAAGAAAGAGCTGTTGCCAATGATTATAATGCCCAGAGCCACGATATCGCCTTGATTACAGGTTCTAATATGGCGGGTAAGAGCACCTTTTTAAGAACTGTGGGGATCAATGCTGTATTGGCTTATGCTGGAGCAGTAGTCAATGCAAAACTCTTTCGCTTGCCAATTTACCATTTATTGACCTATATGCGGATCAAGGATTCCCTCAATGAAAGTACGTCAACCTTTAAGGCGGAACTGGACCGGATGAAATTTATCCTGGATCAGGTAGAGCAGGATAAATCCAGTTTTTTCCTGATCGATGAAATGTTGAGAGGAACAAACTCGGTAGATAAGTACCTAGGTTCTAAAGCCATCATCAAAAAATTGATCGGTTTGGACGGAAGAGGGATGTTGGCTACCCATGACCTTCAACTCGCAGAACTGGCGGAGCAATATCCAGAAAGAATTAAGAATTATCATTTTGATATTCAGGTACAGGGTTCCGAAATGCTTTTTGATTATAAATTAAAGCATGGTCCGTGTACCATCTTCAATGCTTCTTTGCTATTAAAGGGGATCGGAGTAGTCGTTGAAAGTGAAAAAGTTGCTTAACTTTGCGGCTTTATTAAGAAAATGACTATTCAAGAACGTATTGACCAAAGTGAAACACGAATTACCATGACGGTGTTTCCTTTCCTCACCAACCACCATGACACCCTATTTGGCGGTAAAGCCATGGCCATGATGGATGAGGTTTCCTTTATGTGCGGCACGCGCTTCTGTAGAAAGCAATTAGTAACCGTCTCCACCGATAAGATCGATTTCCACAAGGCTATTCCTTCTGGAAGTATTGTGGAAGCCATCGCCAGGGTAGAAAGTGTAGGCCGTACCAGTCTGAAAATCGCTGTAGAGATTTTTCTGGAAAGCATGTATAAGGATGGCCGCGAACTGGCTATCCAAGGAAGGTTTACCTTCGTCGCTCTGGACGATGATAAAAAACCTATCCCTGTTCTAGAAGGGATTATTTAGCCCGAGCATATTGTGGAGCCCAGGTAATGGGCTCTTTCAATTCTTCCGCCCAGGAATAAACCAGATGTGGGTCTTTTAGGAAAGCCCGCCCGATCAACACAAAATCAGCCTGCTGCTTATCCAAAATTTCTTCTGCTTGTGTTGCTGATGTGATCAATCCTACCGTACCGGTCAACATCCCGGTTTCTGCCTTTATTTTTTCGGCAAAGGGAACTTGATAGCCTGCATGCACATCGATCTGTTGTTCACGAACCGCCCCGCCAGAAGATACATCGATTACTTCCACCCCTAAGTTTTTCAATTCTTTGCATAAGGCAATGCTCTGTTCCAGATCCCAGCCATTTTCCGCCCAGTCGGTCGCTGAAATCCGAACCCAAAGGGAATGGTTTTCATGAAGCTCCAGTTGAATTTCTTGAACGATCTCCAGAAGAAACCGGATCCTATTTTCAAATGCGCCGCCGTAGATATCTGTTCTTTTATTGACCAATGGAGAAAGGAACTGGTGAATCAGGTAGCCATGTGCGGCATGGATTTCGATGATCTGGTATCCAGCAGTTACAGCTCTTTTTGCCGCTTTTCGGAAGTCTTTTATTAAACTTTTGATTTCTTCCAGGTGGAGTGCTTTTGGAGGATGTTCCTCTTCATGGTAGGGGATGGCGGATGGTGCCAAGGTTTGCCAACCATGTGTTTCATTCGGAAGGAATTGTTTTCGGCTGATCCATGGTTTATCGGTGCTGCCTTTTCGGCCGGCGTGTGCCAATTGGATTCCAGGGATGGACCCTTGGGATTTGATGAATTGGGTGATGTTTTTGTACATGGTTATTTGTTCATCCTCCCAAATGCCTAAATCGCCATAGGAAATCCTTCCTTCAGGGGATATGGCCGTTGCTTCTTGGATCACCGCTCCAGCACGCCCAATGGCAAATTGACCGAGATGGGTAAGATGCCAGTGGTTGGCATAGCCGTTCTCCGCGGAGTATTGACACATAGGGGAAACAACGATGCGGTTGGGGAGGGTTAGGTTTTTAAGAGGAAGGGAAGTGAATAACATGTTTTTTGTTTTAAAATTAAGAGTTTTATTTGGATTTCCCCGTCATTGCGAGGAGGACATCCCGTCATTGCGAGGAGGTACGACGAAGCAATCTTTGAACTTTGTCATCCTGAGCAGCCTTTGTCATCCTGAGAATTAAAAATTTGAACTAAATTTATCGGAAGGTGATGACATTTAGTAACTTAGTTCATTGACCATTCTGCAGTTTGACCGGACTATCGTATAGTGCATCTTGCCTGTCCCTGAGCTTGGTTCCATAGATTGAGGCATTGGAGTTTGGTACATCTTTTAGATTGTCCGTATGGTAGCCTGCCGTTTATTTTTCCTCTATGGGCTTAATGGTTTCACATTTTAATTGATGTGCCATGAAAATCATTCACGATCATGCTGCGGGGATCGATATCGGTTCACGCAGAAT